>CAZBEU010000441.1:0-4240 GCA_964491005.1 uncultured archaeon
AACAAACTTAATACTTTACTTATATAAGAATCCTTTTTTGTACGGATTTTTGCAAATAAAATATAGGTGGCAATAATAATAAATAGGGGATAGAAAATAAGAATTTGAATATGTCTAGCTTCGAGTTCCATTAAAATCAATATTTTAGAATTTTATTATATTGGATAAAATGATATTCCAATTAAATCTTATCTATATGTGTTTTATTAGTTTTTTAATTATTTTAACAACTCTATCTGCTGTTTCTTTTAGGATTTCTGTAAGTTGGAATTGAAAAAAAGGCAAATCTTCATTGTTATTAAGTTCGTCTACAGTTAATTCACCATTTTTATATAGAACCAATTCAGTAAATCCATCCATACTTTTAGGTACAAATCCTATCATGAATACATCTAAAGGATCAATTTTTGTTAAAAGATAATCGATAATCACATGGATAGGTACAGTGTGTGAGGATATTGGAACAAGTGATTCCATATTATTGCGTTCAATAATTACAACAGTTCCTGGTTTTTCTTTAAAATTACATGTATCTAAGATTATAAGAACTGAGGGATTAAAATTAATAATATCATTTATTCGAGATATGGGATCTACACCTGCGTTTAAAAATAAAAATTTTTTATTATTTTTATCAAGAAGCTGTGTTATGATATATGGCCCTACTCCATCATCTTGTAGTTTTTCTTCCCCTATTCCCAAAAAAACAATCCTTTCCGCGTTTTTAAGACGAATAATAAGTTTATCAAATAATTCTTCCATTTTCAAATTAAAAAACAAAGCATTAGCAATTAATTTTTACTATTTATATTCACCTAAATGTACCACTTTCCTTTAGAGAATGATAAGTTAATTCTTTTTAAAAAAAAAATAATTATTAATAAAAAAAAAATAGAATATTACTATTTTTTACACTCGCTATATGAATATCCAATCAGAATAGTGCCAATTACTATTCCTATTGCATTAATAATATAAAAAATTGTGCAAAGGTCGGGAAATGTATAGCTTAAAAAATTCATAGTGATTCCAATCGATAATGAAACGATTCCAATGATAAAAAAATCCCATTTTTTCATAAGCCTTATGTCATTTGTTTTGAAAAAAATCCTTATTTTAAAGATATAATAGAAAGAGGGAATGATAACCATTATTACAAAGATTAAATAATAATATAGGGCAAAAATTCCATCCCATTGAGGTTTATTATCGGTGGCTGCACCAATATGTACACCATGAAATATAAAGTAGAAAGGAATTGTTAAAGCAAAAAAAGTAATTATTATTAAAATTTCCACTAATTTTGTTTTTCTTTCTTTCCCATTGAATTTTTCATTTAGAAGAAAACAACCAACAGCAAGAAAAATTCCCGAACCATAAAGTAAAGTTATTGCAATATAATAAAGAACAATCATTAAAAAGTCAAATTCTCCTTGATTGAATAATCCAATTATACCATAAACAATATTTACAACTAAAGAACCAATCGCTAAAATATAGAAAAAACTTAATATAACACTTATATAAGTTTTACTCCGCAGTAATATTTTAAAATAAAGAATATATATAGCGATTACGATAAATATCGTATTTCCAATAAACAGTGATAATAATCTTGGATCAAATCCCATATTAATCAATACTCTTTTCAGTTTCTTTATCAATAAGAATAATACTTTAGAATAAAGAATAAATTCTTTTTAAATTATAGTAATTATTAGATTACTTTAATTTAATTCTTTTTGATTTTAGTCAACTTCATTAAAAATAGATCATATATTAGATTCAACAATGGAAGATAAATCAGCAGAAAATTTAGAGAAGGTCCAAATAGAAGGATATATTAAAGACGATAAGGTCTTAATTTCAAATATAGATGCCGTCGAGGAGATTTATAATACATCTTATATTGGGAATTTAGAGGAGTCAGAAAATGGGAATAAAATACTGATATTGGATCCAATGGAAGTTCTTCTTTTATGCGAAAGAAAAAGGATATTATTATGGGAAGACAATGATAAAAACAAGCCTCAATTCGACTTTGAAAAACTACTTACTTATTTCTCTGCTTATGATGATGATTTATGGCAAAAGTATGTTATATATATGGATCTTCGAAGAAGGGGATATATTGTTCGTTCAGGTTATGGAGAAGGAATAGAATTCCGTGTATTTAAAAGAGGTGCTGATTTTAATGAAGATTCTGCTAAATTTCTTATCTATCCGGTGTTTGAAGGATACCCTATTGAATTGCGAGATTTAGATAAGATTTCTCGAGTAGCTTTAAGTTCACGTAAAGACTTAATAGTAGCTACAGTAGATAGATTGAGTCGTCCAATTTATTATAGTGTAAGGAAATTCGAGATTCTAAATAAAGATATAAATGGAGATAAAAGGTAGAATTTAATTTTTACTATGTAAAAAATACTAAATATTGGATTATATCGTGTTTTTACTAATTTTTCATTCTAAATCTTAGAATATAATAATTTAAAACAACTATTTTCCCATTCTAATATATAAATATTTATTAATCTGACTTTTTATTAGAATTTTAAATATTTCTTTCGGTGTCTAGTTTTGGAGAAAAATAAAAGGGTTGTTTTGAAGAAAAATAATAATTTTCTTTCTATATTTATTATTGTATCGTTTATCATATTAAGCTTTATTATACCGAGTCTTTATAATGGTAAGGGTATTATAGATGATGTTCCTAATAAAATTGATGATTATTCTGGAGATAAAAATATTAAATCATCATATAATCAGGTGAATATATTTGAAGGATATGTAGATCCATTGAGTATTACTGATTACGGAATTTTATATAATAATAGTCAATCTATATCATTAACTTCTGAAGAAGATGTTAGTCTTCCTTATTATTTAGATGACGTACATGATTGGGAAGCTTTAAAAATAGAAAATTCGATTACTAATATACAAGACACTCGTGAATGGGTTAATAATAGTGATTTTCTACCAAGAAATGTCTATCATGAAGATTTAATAACCCCTATAGAAACACCCCATGACTATGATAATGATCATCTCTTTATTGATCTGAATATTGGTACTATTGAGAAATCAGGTGTAGATGCAATTAGAGTTCATTTTGTAAATATGTCATTTGATGAAAATGACGATTATATAGGTATTTTTGGATACTATAGTGGAGAAGTATGGTTTCTTGATACAGGTAATAAATCAGATTTTTTTACTCCTTGGATATATGAGGATTATGTAGAGATAAATTATTATTCAGATGATGATGGTATTGTTGGTTATGGATGTTATATTGATTATTTTGAATATATTAATGATACTTCTTCTTATAGTAATTCATGGGATTATTATGAATATCATAATAAATATTCTGTGATAGATAGCTATTATACTCCTGGTTATGTTGGAAATAATACTGCCGTACAAGTGGGTATGAATGGTAATGCATTTTATGATGTAAACGACCGAATCGCTTGTACATATAATCAAAGTGATCTTATTGAAATTTATCAGAACCTAACCGTTTCAAGGGGAAAGGTTATTGATGGATATATCTCCTTTGACTATTTTCCCGAATCAATTATAAACACTAATAACTTTTATGTTTTTTTTGCAATAAATGGTCAAAAAATTTATTCAAAAGGATTTCTTGATATAAATGACGCGGGAGGAAGTCAGATGTGGCATAGTACAGGAAATATTAATATGAAATTATGGGTAAATACAACAAATATATTTAATGATATTATCGATAACCAGAAAATAAATATTTCTGTTGGCATAAAGAGTAGTAGTTGGACAACCTATTCTGGATATTTAGATAGATTTCAGCAAGTAGTATGGTTTGATAATGTTTCCCTAGTTTTAACGACTCTGGCTAATTCAACTCAAGAAGATATTAACCTTAAAGTTAATAATTTTTCATTGTTTGAAGATCCCAACAACTGGGCCCATTCTACATTAAATATATCAGACAATTGGGATAAAGAGCATCCAATTACACTAACAATAAATACTACTTCCCCTAACCTTTCATTTAATCTAGATTCTAAAATTTATGGATATCATAATGCAACTTCAAAAAGAAATCAACAGAATGTTGAAGGATTATCATATACCATTTTAAATAATGGTACTATTCTTTGGGATTTTTATCATAATTTTTACATGCCACCTTATTATACTGGATTTGAATTTGTAATAGATAAACCATTGAATTAGAAAATTTTATCAA
>CAZBEU010000442.1:0-2095 GCA_964491005.1 uncultured archaeon
TGTTTTTTTTTGCTGTAATTGATAAAAATGTAAATTATGAACTAAATTTAATTTATAGAAAAATAATACGATTTATTCCTTCCCAATATAAAGTGGTCTTTTTGTATTTATATGATGAAATATGTTCTATTCCCAATTTTCATATACTTCTTCAAGATTTTCAATTGCCATATTTTCATATTTTTTAACTTCTCGAATAATATCCGCACCTTTTTTCCGGTTTTCTTTTGAAAGTATGTTTTTTTCCAATTCAAAATAAGGAAATAAAAGAGTAAACTTTTCTAATTCAATTTTAGCATTTCTATAGTTATCACTTGCTTTTTTTAAAGGTATAGCTTGAGATTTATCTTTAAATTTGCGAGATAATCGCTCTAAATATTCTGACGCAACATATTTTGAATCAAAATAGTATTGTCCTAAAATACTATTACTATAAAGATCAATTTTTTCTTTTTTTTCTGTTTCTAAAACATTAATCCATTCATCGTATGCTTTAGTTCCCATGACAAATCCATTTTCAGAGTATTCTTCACCACGACTAAATTTTATTGCTCTGTATATTGAATTTTTTTCTTCAATTTCAATATTCTCAATTTCGTTTTTCTTTGGTAGATAAAAATACATAAATTTATCTAGTAATATCAATTGGTCAAATTTAATAGTAATCTCTTCTCTATCTTCCATCCTAAAGAAGGTACTTACTAAATAAGAATCATTTTGATACCCATTTACAATACCAAAACAACATCCATGGATTCCTAATAAGACTACAGGTGTATTATAATCATCGATAATTTTACTTATTTGGCTGAAAACTTCTAATGCTAAATCATTGTCTTCATTTATTATTTTCCAGTTTCCAGGATCTTTTCTAAGAAATTCTTTTTTTTTTAATTTCCACCCAAAACCCTCAATTCCTTTATATATTTCATTCCAGGCATTTTGAGAAACCATTTCTTTTGCCATTGAAGATTTAATAAGTTTAATTGTATTTACAATAAAGCAAGAACCTATTCTGCCGCTAATATATATATGATCATGAGGAATTCCTAAAGAAATTAATATACCCGATATTGAAGAGATAAATGAATTCCATCCTCCCTGATAAAGTGCCTTGTTTGTTACATAATTTTTTTGTTTAAGCATAGGTTCTCTATAAAAAGTAGGCCAATGATTATGTTTGTGAATTAATTCTTGTAGATGATTTTTTTTTTTCATTAGCAGATTTTGATATGTATCTGATACAACCTTGAGAAATCTATTCCCATCTTCAGTTATTTTATATTTTCCTCTTTCTTGTCTTTCAATAAAACTTGTTTCGATAAGAACATCTAAATGATGAACTAATGTTGTTCTTTTAATAACTAGATGATTTAATAGAAAAGAAAAAGTTCTAGGTTTTTCAACTAAGTAGGATAAAATTCGAAGTCTATTTGGACTTCCAATTGTTCTGAGAAGATCAGCCACTTCTTCAACTGATTCAGATATTATAACGGAGATATCATATACTTTAAGATCTTTTTCCATATTACATCCTTATTTTCTATAAATATAAATAATTTAGATATTCTATAGTTATGAATTATTAATCCTATTTTAATGAAATGATTTAAATAACATTTTTTTAAATAATATTTTAAATTCAATTAATTCTTTCAAAATTGAAGAAAGATTAATTTTTATTCTAATATTAAAAAGATTATAAATTTAATAGAGTTTAATTATATATTTGGGTTGATATATTAAAGAAAGTTTAATTTTAAAGTTTTTATCTAAATATTTTAAGAGTAATTTTGTTTTTTAAATTGAACAAGTGATATCAAAAAAGACCTATTTTATATAGAATATTTAAAACTTTTAAGAAGTAAAATAATATTAGAAAATTAATAAATTGCATATACTACAATCAATATTTCTTCATAAATCACTTTAGAAAATATGTGAATTATATTATATTGAAAAGGGAAACTATAGCTGGAATATAAAATTCCAGTATAGTTGTAGGGTAAATAAAAAACCCAAAAAATAGCATATTATACAAGATACTTTTTAAATATATATTTATTGATTTCTTCTTTTTCCTATGATAAATCAG
>CAZBEU010000443.1:0-3595 GCA_964491005.1 uncultured archaeon
AAAGCTTATAATTCCAGAATATTCATTGATTGAAACAGGGTGATAAAAATTTAATAATTAAAAAATACTCGGTACTGTTTAGGGGTGAGTAGTTCAAAATAATCCATTTAAAACTTTATAATATAAATTCTTGGCCTAAGAAATGAAAAAATACATTAGGAAAAAAAAAGGAAAAAGAAAAATTAAAATAATTTAGATATTATTTAATCATTTCCTTCTAATTCTGGAGCATCATAACGAGTTGGAATGACACGATCGAATTCTGCAAGTATAGAATCTCTTGCTTGATGCCAGAGGGCTGTTATTTTATCATGAGCATTTACAGGATTACTAAATTTTAAATTATCTCTGATGAGGTCAAATTGTTCATATATTGTTTTGATACTTTCTACTGGGTAAAAGCCTCCAACATTTTTAAAGAGCATTCTAAGATGATCTATTGAAATAGATAGACAGAGAACCACATCTCTATATTGTTCTTCAGTTGGATTTTTAATTTGTGTATATTCTATTGCTTTTACACCAGATGCAACAATTTTCGGCCATATATCTCTAAGAGTATTAATATAGCTAGCTCTTCTTTGAAAGGCCCTAGTTAATAATGCTGCAGGGATTGCAACAATAAATGGAATTAAGCTAAGATATTCATCTATAAAATCTGTATAATACCTAAAAATAATAACAGCAATAATTACTGCTATGAAATAGACTATTAGGACAATAAAAAGCAATTGATTTAATTCTTTTTTCTTCATTAATATCACATAATAATATTTTTTAAAATTTGTAAGATATTTAAGAATTTAAAAATTTCGAACTGAAATAATTTGAAAATATAATTTTTATCAGAGAAATATTCAAAAAGTAAAAGTGAAAATTAATTTAAAATTTATAGAAATTTTTAATACGTTGAAATGTATTAGAATATTTTTATATTAGCAAATTTTTAATTTTTTAGATTAAAATCTATTATCGAAAAAATTAGTTTTTGATATTATTAAGCTAAATACATACTTTTTAAAAAAAATGGAAGAACTAAAAGATATATTTAAAAATTTAAAAGATCTTGGGCATGAAGTGCTTGAGACCGCAAAACATCGTCTAAAGTTATCAACATTATTTGATGTTTTTACTGAAAAAGTAATTCCTACATTTGTTTCTGAGAAGGAACTTAAAGATTATTATGAAAAAAGAATGGAAGAAGTAAATGAATTTATATACAGAATATAGAGAGTAAAATAAATATGACAGAAGCCCAAGAAAAAGAGAGTAATTTTTTTTATAAAATTGGCGGTAAAGATAATTTTAATAAAATTCTTTATGGAGTTACAAAAGGAATCGCGGGATTAGGATTAAAAACCGTTTTTAATTTAAAAATCGAAGGAAAGAACAAAATTCCAATGCATAATAAAGCAATACTTACAACTATTAGTGAAAATGTGTTGAGAGATATCTTTATTATTAGTCAGGCTACTGGAAGACAAATTCATTTCATGCTTAGTCCAAAAATTATGAGAAATCAAATGATAGGACCAATTTTAAAAACGTTAGGGATGTTTAGAAGTACAGAAAGTAAGGAAGATAAAGAGCCTATAGATAAGGTTTTTAATTTTTTGAATAATAGAAATGATCTAGTTGCAATGACCCCTGAATCAAAACTTGATTATGATATTCAAATAAAAGCAATGTCTGCTATTATTAAATTTGCAGCAGGTGTAAATGCTCCAATTATTCCACTAGCTATACGTATTAAAGAAGGAAGGATTTTTAATATGATAGATTTTAATGGATTAGTTCTAAAAGTAGGAAATCCATTGATTATAGATAAAAAGATCTTAAGAGATAAAAATCGAGATCAAAGATATGAATTGGCTGAAGGTATTATAAAAATAATTGATTCTTTAAGAAAACCAAATGAATAAAAGGTAATATAGATGAATAATGACCGAAATATAAATTATGACGAATCAGAAACGATCCCAATTGATTTAACTGAAAAATTAGATAAGAGGAATCTTAAAAATAAAGCAGAAATTAAAGAATTATTTTCAAATCTGAAAACAAACCCAAATACAAGTGAAATCTTTTTTAATTTTCTTGACTCAATGTTTGATTTAGGGATAAAAATACTCAATAATGTTAATTTAGACCTCATATTAGATAAAATTGAAGAACTAATGAAAAAAGAAAAATAAAGAATACTCAATATCAGAAAAAGATTGATAATAATAATATTATAAAAAAAATTGATTTCTTAACTTTTAATATCTGGTTCTTGTTGATTGTATTCTTAATTTTGCTTTAGTATTTCCTTCTTTATCTTGTAAAATAACATATTTTGTTGGTTGAGGTAAAGGAATTTCATATGTTTCTTTTGCAATAGATTCATCCTTCTTTAGATGATCTTTTTCTCTTAATTCAACTTCAACCCTAATGCTTTTTTCTTCTTTAATCCAAACAGTTTCAAATTGGCTCCATAAAGTCATATCTGCTTTGGATGTAAATGTTTGATGTTTTGCGAGTTTAATTACTCCGTGGTCTGGAAATCTTGATTTTAATAACTTATCCTCTCCATCACATTTAAAATAAAATTCACCAATCCATCCAGCAATATCATAATCTTTTAGAGTTTTCAATGACATTAAATCAATATTTATTTGAAATCTTTCTTTTTCATCTCCCACATTATCTTTTGTAAAATTTTCGTCTTTTGCATGAGTTTTTTTTCCTTTTACATACATTCTTCTTGGCATAACAACAACTCTTTTTTTTTATTATTTTTTATTGTGTAAAATATACCTATATAATTTGATATTAAAGTAATATATCAAATAAATACTAATAAATACTTCTGATAATTAAAATTCTTTAAAATACTACCTAAGTATATGCTCTATTTAAAATTTAATTTATTTTTAAATTTATTAATTAAGAAATAATTGCATCTCGTATTTACTATCGGATTTTCAAATTTTATTCAGAATAAAATTGATAAATTATACATTTTTTCAAATATTTTTAATATTACAAGATAGTATATTTATTTAATAAATAATCATTATTGAATAAATTTCAGAGAACATAAAAAAGGATATTGAAATATTTTGAAAAAAATAGTATATAGTCTAAATTTAGGTGCAATAGGATTAAAGGATTATATCAAAACTTTTATCAATAAAATAATTAAAAATAATTCAAATCATAATGATAAAAATAACATAATAACAATTAAAAAGGATCAAATTAAATTCTCCTTAATGTTTAAGGATGTTTTATTTAAAATCAAAATTCATCTTTTTGAAAAAATAAAACATCTATTGAATGACAAAAATTTAACTCAAGACTTAGATTCAATTTTATTTTTAATAAATATAAACAAATTAAAAAATATCAGAAAGTATAAAAGAAAATCAATTCAAAAAATAAATCATATTCAAAATAAGAAAGGAAATCATATTTTAATAGGTGTGAATCAAAATAAAATAGAGATTAATAACGAAATAATTGAAAAAATGATTGAAAGAAGTAAAATTTTAAATATGTTATACTGTTTTTTAATAGAAGATGAAAATAAAGATATTGGTTCTATTTTTGA
>CAZBEU010000444.1:0-1795 GCA_964491005.1 uncultured archaeon
AATGAATAAACGAGGGAAACAATAAAATTGGACATTAAATACGGATTTGGAAGTGGTACAGTTGGATTAACATAAAAATAGAAATCTATATTACTTGTAAAATAAGCTAAAGCCCATCCAGAAAACCCTAATGGTCCAATAAATTTACCATATTTATAAATTAAGTCTTTCTTAAATTTTGCTATAGATATTTTTATTGTTAGAAAAATAAATGCTACTATACCACCAATGAAAGTATGCCAAAATATCGTTGGTTTTATAAAAACTTCTAAATCTGAGGGATTTAATTTTGGTATTACTGCAAAATATATGCATAATATTGATAATAAATAAAAAATCAGCACAGCCGTCCGTCCAAATCCTTTATGTGCTTTTATCTCTGAAATAGAGAGTTCTTTTAAATTTTTAATATGGGATATACCAATAAGGGCATTTGCTAACGCAAAACCAAATCCAATAGTTGATAAATATAGCATGAAATGGTTAAGAAAAACCATTTGATCATATGTTAATTGAAAAATCATATAAATATCACTTTAAATTAGTTAAAAATAGAGATGTTATTGTCATTCTGAAATACCAGAGAATTTATATATATTATTCTTTTAAAATAAAAATATAATTTAAAAATGAGTTTTTTAAATACTTTAAAGATAAATATATGGAATAACTTTAAAATAATAAATAGATAAATAATTAATTTTGAAAAGAGATTTTTACCTTGCAGATAAGGAGATTCTCTCGATTTCATCCTTCTTTTTAACAGCTTTTGAATCTTGGCTATTTTTAGCAGCTTGAATTAATTCTTGAGCTATTGCTTCCTCAAAAGTTCTAATATTTCCATGAGCAGATGTACCTATAGCTTGGACTAAATATTTAATTGCTAAGTCTATACGTCTTTGTGGAGCAATATCTACAGCAGAGCTATATGAGATACCTCCCATTGCAATTCTTGTAATTTCTTCTCGTGGAGCAGTATTTGAAATTGCATCAACCAATACTTGAATAGGATTTTTACCTGTTTTCAATTCTATAAGAATGAAAGCATTCATTACTGTCTTTAAAATAAGACTTTTTTTTCCTTGATGATAAGAACTCTTACGTCCTTTAGTCTTGGTTGCTATAAATCCAGGAGATAATAATCGATTAACAAATCTCTCTATGATTGATACTTTTGAGGTTTTCCAAAAAGTCTTTTTTTCATGTCTTCCACATGAGTGAGGTATGATAATTTTTTTTAAATTAATATATCTCTCAAGTGTCCAATCTTTGATCTCAACATCATCATAAGACCATCGATCTAATAGTTTGATGTCGTTTTCTTTTTCACTCATATTAGTGCATCAAAAATCATAATAAAATAATTAAGATGAAAAATATTTGATTACTTTAATTTTTTATGAATTTAAATTAAAAAATAATAGATTTGATGTTTTATTTATATTTTTTAAATCTTTTTTTTTAATCTCTTTTAAATAAAAAAAAAAGTTGGATGATATCATTCTTCTTTTCGAACAAAAATTTCTTTTAATTGTGATATAGTATTATTTTTCAGGGTGTCCATATCTTTTATTTTTGAATCAATCTCAGGCAATTTTTTATCGCTATATACGGTGGATTTTTCAATATTTCTTATCCTATCCTCGATGTCCATTATATTCGAACTAATTTTAATCACAGCGTTCATCGTTGATTCTAAAACTTCTGCCATTCGATTTAATTTTAAATCAACAGTTCCATCTTTAATTGGTTGACCATCGATAATTTGCTTTACTAAATTTACAAATTTTGGTTC
>CAZBEU010000445.1:0-2905 GCA_964491005.1 uncultured archaeon
CATCTCGGTTTCAGCTGACGTATTTTCATTGGTCTTTGACCTTGATACGCGAATTTATCTACAGCCGAGCACTCTACCGGGCTGAGTTAAGGAGGGTTTAACTTAGAATTTATAATAATAGAAATAATAAAATATTTTCGGTTTTATTATTGAAATATTATTTTAGTAAGCATTCCAAAATCCCAATAAAATTATTATTTTATTAAAAATTATTATTAAATATTAGGATTTATTTTAGGCCTTACGGAAAATTAAGAAAATATACTGAACAATATGAATAATATTGAAGACAATGAAGAATATGAACTTAATAAAATTCGAATGCAAAAAATGCGTTCAATAATGGAAGCTAAAAAGAGAGCAGAGCAAACTCAACATCAAACTGTTTCTATTTATGATAAAATAGATTATGTTCTTAAAATAGTATTAATGCCCGAGGCTTTTAACCATCTAAGCACAATAAAAAAAACCGAACCAAATGTCTATCAATCTATTTTTAATGAATTAGTTGGTCAAGATGTTGTTAATAATATTGATTATTTAATTACATTAATTCAAAAACAAGGAGGAGTTGCTAGAAGAATCCCTCTTGATGTAATAATATTATTAGAAAGACAAGTAAAAGGCATTAAAAGTAAGATTCAAGTAAAACGAGGCGATGATATGATGGATTTAGGTTCTTATCTTAAAAAAGACTAATTCTTATTATTATCTATTAAACAAAAACTTCTTATTTAAAGAATCTTAATTTTTATTTTTAAACTAATTAATTTAAATGAGTTCAAACAAAAAATCAGACTATGAAGGATTTTATTACAACACAAGAATGGAGTAAAAAAGATCTAGATGAACTATTAGAATTAGCTAAAGATATGAAATATAATCCTTTAAAATATCATAACAAACTTGATGGTAAATCCTTATGTATGTTTTTTTACAATCCCTCAACACGTACGAGAAATTCAACTCAAGTCGCAGCTTATCAACTTGGAATGTTATCTGTACTTAATGGAATCAAGGACTCATGGATAGGATATCACTCTGAATCAATAAAAGACACCTCTAGAGTACTCTCAAGTTATTATGATGCAATAGGAATAAGAATTTTTCCAAATGTTGTGGATTGGAAATACAAAGAGGGAAATAAAATAATGAGAGAGTTTTCTGAATGGTCCAAAGTTCCAATTATTAATTTTGAAGATGATCAATTTCACCCTCTCCAAGCACTTACAGATATTTTTACAATAAAAGAAAAAAAAAGAACAACAGAAAATAAGAAAATCACGATTTCTTGGGCATATCATCCAAAACCATTACCTTTAAGTGTTCCCAATTCAATTCTTTTAATGTCCACTCGATTTGGGATGGATGTAACTCTAGCACATCCAAAAGGATATGAATTAGATGATGAGATAATAAGTAAAGCAAAGAAAAATATTAAAGAATCAGGAGGCTCCCTAAATTTCTCAAATGATATAAAAGAATCTTATGAAGATTCAGATATTGTTTATGTAAAAAGTTGGGGTGCTATATCTGCGTATGGAGATGCAAAAAAAGAAAAATCCTTAAGAATACCTAATAGAGATAATTGGATGATAAAATCAGAATATCTTAATAACACAAATAAAGATTCTATTTTTATGCATTGTCTTCCCATCAGAAGAAATATTGTTGCTGATGATGAAACTATTGATGGTCCTCATTCAATTATATATGATCAGGCCGAAAACAGATTATATACTATTAAAGCATTACTTTATTATTTACTACATAATTAAAAATTTTTTATTTGATATTATCCTTTTCTTGTTTTAAACAATATCTTTCTAAATTAAGTCTTTATTAATAAAAAGATAAATTTATTTAGAAAAATCAAGTTTATTATTATGAAAATTATTCTTCTTGTTGGATTTATATTAAAAAAAAAAGACAATTAAATCATTATTGTACCGGGGAATTATTATATGGTGAAGGTAAAAGGAAAATACATAACTTTTTGTGGTAAACTGATGACTCTCTATAAAGAATCACAAAAAAAGGCTGATGGAATTCTTTTTGAAAAAACTGGTTTACATTTTGATGAACTTGAGCCTGAAGAATGGTATGATGGAGATATAATAACTCTTTTTATGGAGACCTATAAAAATAGTTCACCCACGGGTAGAGAAGCAATGCTTACAATGGGAAGAAATATTTTTCCAATAATAAAACAAACGGTTGGGCTTCCTGATTTTAAAAGTCCTTTAGAAGCTTTAAAATATGAATCAAAAACTTATTTAATGGATCATAAATCTGACGAAAAATCTGAAGTAATACCTAGAAAATTCCTCAAATTTGAAGAAAGGCATGTTATTATTCAAGCTCCTGGACCTGGTTTTGATATTATGCTATTTAAAGGAGTATATATTGGGATTTTTAGAATGCTTGGTATTAAAAATGTAAAGGTGGAAATCATTGATGAAGAAAATGCAATATTTGAAATAAAATGGTAGAGTTAATTATCTAAATTCTTTTTCAAATAAAGTAATATCATGTTATTTTTTATTCTATTCCAATGTATAACAAATATATGGGGCTACCTAAAGATATTGAGATATCACCTTTTTTAAAAAAAAAAATTAAAATACTACCTTCTTTTCTTTATTTTATGGATAATAATAATGTCTTCACAAGAGTTAATCATTTTGCTATCAAAAATTTTACCTTAATTATCATATTAAATCTTATTATACGTTTTGGTTTCATAATAATTTATTATATTTCACCATTTGGCTTATATGATCGTCTTGGTGATATTTCCCTTAATTGGAATGATGCTAATTCCCTTGAAACATTAAATTTAAGTTCTTATCCCTTTCTTTCTCTTATTTTATTATACTTTTTCAAATTAATATCTTTTGGTAAT
>CAZBEU010000446.1:0-2268 GCA_964491005.1 uncultured archaeon
TCGAAAATATTATGTGAATATCCATATACTATATTGTGTATTAATGCTTCAAAAAACCAATATAACAAACATATAGCAACACCAGTTATTATAACAACATATCTATAGATTTTTATCATTATTCTATTATCAAATAAAATATAAATAAGAACTTTATTATAATTAAAAATTAATATTTGTACTTAAATTATGCTTTTCTATAAATTATAAAAAGATATTTATTATAAACTCCTTCAATTTCCAAGTAATGGGTTCTATTATATATTTTTCATAATTTTATGTTGATATGGATATTTTTCTTTATTTTCCTATTGTTTGATAATTCTTTATCAATTACAGCAAAAAAAAACACCCTCCTTTCGGGGGGTTTTGAATTTTGTTTTTGTAAATTGTTAACCTCTCATCATTTAAAAACAAAAAAAAAATATCTATTGATATAAAGGGAGGGATTTTCTTGAGTAATCATGATTAAATTTTAGGAAGGAATGTCTAAAGAAAAGATTAAACATAAATTAATTTATTTGAGACTCATTTTCTTAACTGAATTAATAGAGAATTATTTTATGATACCTTTAATTAAATTAGAAAATGATAAATATGAAATTGCGAGATATTTTAAAACAATATACTATAGATGAACTAAAGACGATATGTATGAATCTGAAAATCTCGGGTTATGGAAGATTGGATAAACAGCCATTGATTGAATTATTAGAGAAATCAATGAATAAGAGAGATTTTATAATAGATTTGTTTAAATCTATATCTGATTTATGTATCTATTTTATATCCCTTATCTCTAAGACAGGGAAAAAGGAAATCATATATAAGGTGGAAATTGCTGATATCCCCTCTTTTTCTTTACAAATGATAAATGACACTCTTAAAAAGTTTTATATAATTAGTTTAATTTTTCTTAGAGAAGATAAAAAGGAAAATGCTGTCTTAATGATTCCGGATGATATATTGCCATGGTTTAAAGAATTTTTTATAGAAAACCAAATGAGATTGGGAATAACCCTGCAAGAGATTGTGAAGTTATTTTAATATAACCTTATAGTTTTAGGTCTTTTTAGTCATCCCTTTGATTCATATGGGATTATTTCTTATTTATTTCTTGATATCTATAACAATGAACTAAATGATCATTTACCATTCCTATTGCTTGCATAAATGCATATGTTATGGTTGGGCCAACAAATTTAAATCCTTTTTTTCTTAAATCCTTACTGATAGTTTCTGATAATTCTGTTTTTGAAGGAATGTCTTTAAAATCTTTATATTCATTAATTATTGGATTATTCTCAGTAAAACTCCAAAGATATTTATCAAAACTTCCATATTGTTTTTGAATTTTGAGAAATGCTTTGGCATTTGTAACAGCAGCATCAATTTTCAGTCTATTTCTAATTATTCCTCTATCATTTAGCAATAAATTAATCTTATCTTCATTATAAAATGCAATTTTCTTATAGTCAAATTGATCAAATGCAATTCGATAATTTTCTCTTCGATTTAATATGGTCTGCCATGATAATCCTGCTTGAACACCCTCTAATATCAAAAATTCATATAATTTTGTATCATCATGAATAGGATTTCCCCATTCTTCATCATGATATTTAATCATCAGGATATCTTCCGTTTCCCAACATCGCTTTTTATTCATTCTACTTGATTAAATCTATCAATAATTATTAAAATAATGATTATTTATATCAAAATCTTCTATAGGATATGTCTCCTATTATTAAACATTTTCTAATCATATAAAAAAAGCACTTCATTTAAAATATGTCTTTTATTTTTTTAAGTCAAAGAAAATTATGATTTTATGCAAAATCTTTATATTTAAAAAATTATTATTTTTTTCACCAATAGGCAAATTATCCTATAAATAATTATTAAATAACTCAATAAAAACTAAGGTAGAAAAGAAAAATCTACTTTTAATTTCTAATTTATAGTCAGCAAAGAATGTGTAAGCATTAGGAAGGTTATAAGATTGAGTATTTCAAAAAAAAGATTAAAAAATTGAAAAGAGCTATTAAGAATTTGAAAGAACTTAAAAAAATAGAGAATTAAAATAAGAAATATTGAAAGATAACTATGAGAATAGAATATAATAATCATCATCTAATAGATCTTTTTAAAGAGAAATATTTTCTTGAAAGTTTAGACAAATCAAAAGAGATAATAATAACCTTATTAGAAAAGGATTTCTTTGATAAAGTAAATAAAATTAAATGGCAAGATGATGAAGAAAAA
>CAZBEU010000447.1:0-3230 GCA_964491005.1 uncultured archaeon
TACTGTTTAGGGGTGAGTAGTTCAAATCTATAATCCAAAAAATAAAATTAATATAAAGATTAATTAAAGTACAATTATTTTGAATTTAAACATGCATTTATTTCTTCTATTAAATCTTCATAACTAAAAGGTTTTGATAAGAATTTAGATGCTCCTACAGAAAGTGCTTTTTCTTTAATACTTTTATCTGCACTTGCAAAAATAACAATAGAAGTATGGTTTAATTTTATAATTTCTTCAGTAGTGTCAATTCCATTTTTGATTGGCATTCTATGATCCATTAAAATAATTTCTGGTTTTTCATGAAATTCCTTATACATTGTTAATGCTTCTTCTCCGTTATTTGCTTTTCCAACTACTTCAAATCCATAATTTGTAAGCATTAATTCATATAACCTTTGTAAAGAGAAATCATCCTCCACAATCAGAATTTTAGTCAGTTTCAATCGCCTCTGGTATAATTATTTTAAAATTACTTCCTTGTGTATAATCTCCCTCTATTCTATTCTCAACCCAGATTATTCCTTTATAGCTCTCTAAGATTTTTTTTACAAGAGATAATCCTAATCCCATGCCTCCTTCAATATTAAATTTATCTTCCCCTCTTTGGAAGATTTTTTCTTTTCTCTGGTCTTTAATTCCAATTCCATTATCCATAAATTGAAATTGAACAAAATTAACCTCTTTATTAGTAATCTTTTTAATATCTATATCAATTCTTATAATTGGGCTTTGATTATATTTAACGGCATTAATCAGAATATTTTCAAATACATCTAGTATAAATTCATTCCCAAACACAACTAAATTTGCATTAAAAGGGTGAACCCGTATTCGTATATCTCTTTCTTGAAACATTTTTTCAATAAAAGTAATCGCACTTTCCAATAATAGATTAAATTGTATTGGTTTGATTTTTTTACTAAATTCTTCAAGTAGAGAGGACTTACGAATATTAGAGACTAAGTTAGCTCCTCTCATAACTTGAGTATTAATAATTTCATTTACTTCAGCAAGTCTTTCCTCTTTATTAATATCATTACGAAGTATTTGACGTAATTCATTTGCAGATCTTATATTTTGAAGGATATTATTGATATCATGAGCGAATAAATCCTTATAAAACTCAGCTCGATTATATGCTTCACGATATTTTAATTCTGATTCTTTCAACTTTATTTCAGCATTTTTTTTTTCTGTAATATCTAAGACAACTACTAAGATAAATTCCTCATCAGAAAGGGATAATTTACTCATATGAGAGAGTAAGCAAATTTTTCTTCCCTCTTTTGCCTCAAATAACACTTCTATTGGTTCAATTTGTTCTCCTTTCTTTAGTAATTTTAGTCTTTTTTTTAAATTTGGTATTAAAGATTCATTATACAAATGTAATTCTAAGTAATTTCTACCAATAAAAAAAGCTTTATCATATCCCGTTAATTCTTTAATTATAGAGTTAACTTCCAGAATTTTACCTTCTATATCAAGTAATGCTATGATATAAGGAGAATTCTCAAATAAATTACGATATCTCTCTTCAGACTCTCTTAATTTCTGTTCAGCTGTTTTCCATTCTTCCTCTATAATGATAATGTCAGTATGAACAAAAACAACATCAGGAGGAATATAGATATAAGAACACATAAGTCTCTTTGAAAGATTTATTGATTGATAATGATAATCTATTTCTTTTGGAGGAATAACTTTTCCATCCAAACAATTATTTAAATCCTCTAAAATTTCTGGATTATCCTTGTATAGTTCAGAAGCTTTTATTCCAAGGAATTTTTCCATTTGATTATTTACTATCTCATCAGCTTCTATATTATAATTAATTAGAATAAGATCATTTCCTTGTTTTCTCCATATATAGCTGGGTGTTGGTGTCTTTTCGAAGCATTCCCGAAAAAATTTATCCTCTAATGAATCTCTAGGTCTTTTATCATTCAAAATTAGATGATCTCTTATTGGTTAATAATAGATCTAATATATTTATTAAAATATTTAATCTTTTTTCAAATTGATAAATAGATTATAGTAAAAATTAATTTTATCCAAACATTTTTTATAATATTATTCTAAAGAGAATTTTAATTATGAATCGATTAGGACCAAAAAAACAAGAATATGAGAAAATCTTACTTCTTTATAGTGGTGGGCTTGATACTTCATGTATGGTAAAATGGTTACAGGAAAAATTTAATGCTAAAATCTATACTTTTACAGCAGATCTAGGTCAAGAGTTTGCAGATCCATCCCGATTTAAATTAATTGAGGATAAAGCATATAATCTTGGAGCTGTTAAACATTTTACTATAGATTGTAAAGAATCATTTGTAAATGATTATGTTTTTCCTACTATAAAAGCAAATGGATTATATCAAGGGATATATCCACTCAGTACCGCGATTGGAAGACCTCTTATCGCTATTGAAGCAGTTAAAATTGCAAAAAGAGAAAATATATCGGTTTTAGCTCATGGTTGTACAGGAAAAGGAAATGATCAGATTAGAATAAATGTTACAGCTCAAGCATATGCTCCTGATATAGAAGTTCTTCAACCTATGATTGAATGGAATATGGGAAGAGATGAGGAAATGAGATATGCAGAAAAGAACGGAATTCCTATCTCTAACCAAAATAAAAAGTATAGCACTGATGAAAATCTTTTTGGAAGAAGTGCAGAATGTGATATTTTAGAATATCCAAATGAAATTCCTCCAGAAGATTCTAGAGCGTGGACTATTTCTCCAAATAAAGCACCTGATAAACCAGAGTATTTAAAAATAGACTTTAAAGAAGGAATTCCTGTAGGTATTGATGGTATAAATATCAAATCAATTGATTTGATTAAAAAACTTCATGATATTGGATGTAAGCATGGAGTAGGAAGAATTGAACATATGGAAGATCGAGCAATAGGATTAAAATCAAGAGAAACGTATGAAGTACCTGCAGCTTTAATATTAATAAAAGCTCATAAAGATCTGGAGAAGTATGTGTGTACTAAACATGAAAACTCTTTTAAAACAATAATAGACCAAAAATGGACAGAATTAGCATATGATGGTCTTTGGGTTGATCCATTAAGAGAAGATTTAGAAGCATTCATTAATGAATTAAATAAAAGAGTTACTGGAACTGTTACTATTGAATTATTTAAAGGAAGTATTAATGTAGTTGCCAGAGAATCTCCTTATGGATTATATGATTTAAATCTTGCCACCCAT
>CAZBEU010000448.1:0-2556 GCA_964491005.1 uncultured archaeon
TTGAAGAGCCAACAATTGAGGATACTATTGCTATTTTAAGAGGATTAAAAGAGAGATATGAAATTCATCATGGAGTAAGAATTTCGGATTCAGCGATTATATACGCAGCTAAATTATCTGATCGATATATTTCAGAACGATATTTGCCAGATAAAGCAATAGACCTTATAGATGAAGCTGCATCAAGACTAAGAATTGAAATTGATAGTTTACCAACTGAAATTGATGAAATAGAACGAAAAATAATCCAACTTGAAATTCAACGTGAAGCTCTTAAAAAAGAGACTGGAAAAGACGCTATGGAAAGAAAAGAAAAAATAAATAGCGAACTTCAAGATCTACAAGAAAAAAGCAAACATTTAAAATTACAATGGAAGAATGAAAAAGAAGTCATAATTAAAATTAATGAAATAAAAGAAAAAATAGAAAAGACAAAGATAGAGTCTGAGAAAGCAGAGAAAAGAGGGGATCTTGAACGTGCAGCAGAATTGACTTATGGTGTTTTGAATGAATTAAAAAAGGAATTATTAAATTATGAAAAGAAATTAAACGAGATTCAAAAAGACAAATCTATGCTTAAACAAGAAGTAGGAGAAGAAGATATTGCTGAAGTAATATCCCAATGGACTGGAATTCCTATATCAAAAATGCTTGAGAGTGAAAAGGAAAAGTTGCTAAAAATGGAGGATAGACTAAAATCTAGGGTTGTTGGACAAGATCATGCTTTAATATCTGTTTCTAATGCGATAAGGAGATCCAGAGCAAGTATCCAAGATCCAAATAGACCAATTGGAGCATTCATTTTCCTAGGTCCTACTGGTGTTGGTAAAACTGAAACAGCTAAAGCTCTAGCAGAATTTCTATTTGACAATGAAGAAGCAATGATAAGAGTAGATATGTCAGAATTTATGGAGAAACATAGTATTTCAAAATTAATTGGAGCACCTCCTGGATATGTTGGATATGATGATAGGTCCGTTCTTTCTCAAGTAATTCGAAAGCCATATACTGTGATTCTATTTGATGAAATTGAAAAAGCTCATCCTGATGTCTTTAATTTGTTGCTTCAAATTTTAGATGAAGGAAAATTAACAGATTCACATTCAAGAGTTATTAACTTCAGAAATTCAGTTATAATTATGACCAGTAATATAGGTAGTGAATATATACAAAAAACACTCGAAGATGGGAAAGTGATAGATAATGATATCATATTCAAAAATCTTAAAAATTACTTTAGACCTGAATTTCTTAATAGAATTGATGATATTGTTGTTTTCAATTCCCTTAGTAAAGAAGAAATTAGAAAAATTGTTGATATTCAAATAAATAATATTAATAAAAATTTAGAGACAAGGAAAATTAAAATTGTTCTAACAGATAAGGCTAAAGATTTCATCAGTGAAAAAGGATATGATCCTCAATTCGGAGCTCGACCATTAAAAAGAGCATTACAGAATTACTTACTGAATCCTCTTTCTATGAATCTTATAGAAAATAGATTTAGTGATGGGAAATCAATATTAGTAGATATAAAAAAAGACGGGAATCTATCTTTTTCTTCTTCTGACGAATGAGATTTTCTCGAAATTTGAATTTTTTTTTCGAATCTAATTTTTTTGATCAACTATAAATTTCTACAAATATAAATACTAGATTTTCTCATAATTTATTATATAATTTTTATAAACCTAATAATCGAAATATCTAGTGAAAATAAATTTGATTAGCAATTGTATATATCGAAAGAAATTTAAATATTTGATAAAAAAACATATTAGAGCAATAATAGGTTTAATAGTTGGATTATTTATTGGCTTAGCTATAATAATCTTTTTAGTACTTCCAAAAGTTTTTGATTTTAATTCGTTTTTTTTTGGTCTATTTTGGGGTATTATGCTTCTAATAATTATAGAGGTATTTGTCATTCTCTTTAGTAAAGTTACTTTTATTCAAGAAAAAGAAAATGATAATAAAAAAATAAACCAAAATAAAACATGGGACTTAACTAATTGAATAAAAAATTTATAAATAATAGATTTTGGACTATTATAGTTTTATATTCAAAATTTTATTCTATAACTTATACTTTAAATTAAAATAAAAATATTTAAAAGAGTTATTGTATATATGTTATTGTATAATTGTAATGTTTAAGTTTACATTATATTTTATTGAAATTCAATACATATGATTATATAATTAAAATCAGCAATATACAGAAATTATTTTATATGAGGGTATGAAAATGGAATCAAAACTTCAAGATTTTCCAGCAAATATTTGTCCGGAATGTAAAGGATTAATAATATCAATAGATAATACTGGAGATGTATTATGCAGTAATTGTGGTTTGGTTTTAAATGAAAAAGTTGTTGATTTCACCAATAGTGGAAAACGAGCATATACTAAACAAGAAAAAGCATCAAGAGATAGATTAGGGTCACCTATTACTAATTTAACACCTGATCTTAAATTAACTACTGTTATAGATCGAAAAGAAATTTTAAATCCTGATCTCAAAAGGGCAGCAAAATGGGATACTCGGATGCCTTG
>CAZBEU010000449.1:0-4297 GCA_964491005.1 uncultured archaeon
TAAATAAAGGATCTTTGTATATACATTATTCAAAAGATAGGTTTCATCTAAAATAGGAAGTATTTTAACTGTAAAATTGTATTTGCCATAATCAGACGGATTCCAATTGAAAAAAATAGTCTTTTTTTCTCCAATAAGTAATTCAGGTATTATAATTGAACCGATATTATCTCCTTCCAAAAATAGAGTAAAAGTTATAGCATACTCGTCATAATTTCCCAGATTTTGAATTGTAGCTATGATTGGATGATTTTTGTTTATCTCAGGCGTTTCTGATGTTTGTATCTTAACTTCTAAGTCATGATCCAAAGTTTTAGACGTAAAGAGAATTGAAAAGTCATCTGTAGTATTAGTAAAATCATTATATGAATTATAATATTCTGTATTCATTCCATAGTTTAATCCACATGTATATCCATGAGAAATATCTGCAATATAATCATAATTAAATGTAATATCACCATTTTTGTTTAAAATCACTTGAAATGTACCTATTAAATCTCCATCATTGTGATAAATATTTGTCCATTGAGCGATCCAATAATCATCGAAACTTTTAATATATAATTTTCCTGCTTGAAAGTGGGTTTTATTATTTTGGACTAAATATGACCAAAAAGGAGCAATTAGATATAGATTATCAATATGTGCAGAAGGAAAAGCATCATTAATCTCATCTGATGGACTATTATCAGAAAAACTTAGATATCCATATTTTCCGAAATAAATGGTTGAAAAAATCTTATCATAAAATCGAAAGTCAAATGGTAGATCAACCTTTTCATAGGATTCACCAGTTAAATAAAGTGAAGTTCCATCTGAAATATCTATCCAATTATAGGGATTGTCTGTATGCATATAATAATTTTTTAAAAATGTAACTTTAGGTCCCAATTGAATTTCTGTTGCATTAGAATTAAATCTATCTGAACAATTAAAATAATAGGAGTAATTTCCTAAATCTTCTAGTTTTGTTTTATAATAGTATATACATCCATCCATATAATTTAGATCATAAGAATCAACTTTAGATAAGGGATAGAGAGTTGAATTTATTATAACATTAATAGATTGAGGAGCATTATTATCCTCATCTATATACGTTATAAAAAACTGAAATTCCGTTATATTTTGATATCCTATTTTAGGATTTATAGAAGAATTAACTAATTTTGGCGTATTATTATTAGGAGCTTCATTTATGATTAAATCAGTAAATTCTGAAGTTGAAATCTTCCATTTATAATCATTGCATTCAAAAGAATAACTATGTGTTCCCGGTTGCATATAAGTTAAAAATTGATAAACACATCCATCTGTAAAATCAATATCCAAGTCATTAGTCTTTTCCATAGGATATGAATTTCCATCAATTATTGTATTGATAAATAAAGGATTATTATTGTCTATATCTGTATAGAGAATGCTAATATTTTATTCCGTCTTTTGATCTTTTATAAGAGGAGAGACATTTGGAGTTGTAAGTGTTGGTTCATTGTGATTAGGTTGAGGGTGGATTGTCGCTGATGGATCACCAAATAGATTAAGGTCATAGTAGATCCATCTCATAGAATCCTTATTAATATATCCAATATTATCAAGTTTAGAATCGTGATTTGCTCTTCCAATTTCCATTATATTTTCTCCAAAAATAGCATCATAAAATTGACGATTATAATATTGAGAAGCGCCATCAGTCCCAATACTGTCACCATAACCATATCTGGAGTTTGCAATAACAGCAAAAGCACCTTTTGCTGTAGTAGTCATATGTTCAGCGATGCAATCATAAGAATAATAATGAAAAACATTGGTTCCTCTATTATCAAAAGCGCCATTATAACATCCCTGACTATAAAGAAAAAAGAAATGAGTATTTGTTAAATTATCAATATCATCATTTCTCATCTTCATATTATAATCTACATTACTATGTCCCAAATGGTTAATAATATGCACACCATTTTTGATAATTGTGGTGAGCTCTGATATTTCCCAATCATGAGAAGGATCATCTCGATCATATAAAGTATCAACATTATATGTATCAGGAAATCCAACTGTTCTAAATCCATGAGAATCAGAACCATTAATTAATTCATCCATTTTATCACCTCCCCATGAAGTCCAACCAAGATCTTCACCAACCATTAATACTTTAGATAAATAAGAATCAGTATCATCCTCATGGAAAAGAGTCTTATATACAAAATTTGATAACTCTTCTTCTGAATCTACAGGAGCGCGACCTATATAAACTTCAGCAAAAAGATCATCTTCTCCAGGTTCACCCCAAAAAGGATCATTATCATCATTCCATGTTCCATCAAGAGCAGCATAATATAAATCGGAAGGAATATTGTAATCAAAACGAAGTTCTGAAATCGCATATAATCCTCTTGCTGGAATAATTGGATCATTACTCTCTTCTCCAACATTTGATCCATCACCATCTCCTCCGAGTAAAACATATTCTATACCCCATGTCTGATATGCATCTATAATACAATTACGTATCATTTCTTGATGATCTCTCCCAGGATAACTAGCATAAATTTCTTCAACAGTTATAATTGTAGTTTTATACCCATTTTCAATCTTTCTATTAGCAAGATCTTGAAAGGTATACATTCCTTGTGAATTAAGAAGAGCTTCATTAGTAATTATAAGATAATCATAGGAATTTGGATTAAGATAGGATGTTTTAAGGTTATTTATCTTATTATCTTTAATATTATAAGATTGCAAAATATTAGGATTATCAATAATATCTAATACACTTTTTTCATCTTTTTCTACTCCTCTAAAAAAAGAATTAATTTTATTATTTTGAGATAAACTTAATTGAATATCCATTGTTTTATAATAAGATAATTCACCTGTTTTAGGAATATATGAAATAGGATATATATTAATTACTAAAATACAATACCCTCTAAACTTATATGTTCCAATTTCTTCATAAAATTTATTGGGAAATTGTTCACCTGAAGAATATATCTTCTTATCTATTTTATATTCTTGAATAGTATCTAAACCAATTAGCATTGATTCTTGAGCTGGTTCAAGTTTATAAGAGCCTTCTAATTTCACACTCTCTCCACCTTTAACATTAATATCTTTAATATCATTCCCATAAGGTAATAGATATTTTAGTGTTAGAAAAGGTATTTTCGGTTTTCCCACTTCTGCTAAAAATCCACATTCTGGAATCTCGATTTGGGAATATATTTCACCTTTTATATTATTATCATTGATATTAATCTCTGGAATTGAAATTGTATAATCTAATTTATTTAGTGATATATTATCTAATTTATCATTTTCTCTATTGTAAGTGTCTGCATTAAATAGACTACAAGAGAATATATTATTTAATGTTGAAATAATAAATAGAGAAATTATAAACATTGACAATATGTATTTTTTATTTTCCATTAGATATTTTTCTCTTAAATTTTGATTATTATTATTAAAAAAGATAAATAAGCTTTAAAAATATACTTATTTTTGTCAATTTAAGGGACTTTCATACAGTTTTCTCTAACAATTTAAATTATTAACACTATCCAAAAAAAAGATATTTTACAATTATTTCGTACATATTCATTTAAAGAAAAATTTAATTATTTTTTGTTATTGCTTTTTTTTTTATTTTTAAACAAATAAATATTATTGAAAAAGATAAAAATATAATACAGAGCAAAGGGTATCCATAAAATTCACCTACCATCAAACCATTATATAGATAATTAGTATTATAACTTCTCAATTCCGGTTCATGAGCAAGGGTTTTTCTCACGAAATTTGAAAGTTCCAATTCTGAATCAACAGGAGCTCTCCCAAGATAGAGATCACGATGATTTCCTGTATACGCTTGGTACCTTAACTTTTCCCAATCCTCCACCTCACCATATACGCGATCATTATCCTTATTCCAATCATTAGATATCGTTGTATAATATTGATCTGAATAATAGAATACATCATCCGGACCTCATTCTTCCCCTGGTGGAGGATCACATCCTGAGGAAAAGTACCTTGGAGGAATAATATTTGAATCTCCTCCTAAAAGAACATATCTAAGATCCCAATCCCAATACTTATCTACTATAAATGCTCGTATTTTTTCTTGTTTATCTCTCCCATCATAATAGGAATATATCTCTTCAACAGTTACTATTGTTGCGGGGATACCTTGTCCATTTTTACTCTCAATAAGAGTATGAAAGGAATATGCTCCATTATAATCTTTTAATTCCTTATTGGTAATAATAACATATGTAATAAATGAACG
>CAZBEU010000450.1:0-10308 GCA_964491005.1 uncultured archaeon
GATTATATACTAAATATAGTATTAATGAGATAATAATAATTATAAATATACTTATTAAGAATTCCTTTAATTTAGGATTTGAATAATAGGAAGATAATCCTATTAAAAGTAAAATTGAATGAATAGATATGAATATACTATTTAACCATAAGAATAAATCTGTAATAGTTATATTCTTGGAATAATTTGCAATAAAAGAGCAAATAGTAGCAAGAATTGAAAGTAACCAAGAAAGGAAAATAATTATAAATTTAAAATCTTTTTTTCTAAAATAAAAATCTATAGATACTCCCAATCCTATAGATCTTATGAATATCATAAAGATTAAGCTATAAATCACGAGGATATTCAATTTTAAATCACAAGATTATATATTGAATCTAACTTAATAGATCGATAATCTAGTTGCAAATATTTATAATTTGATATTTTAAAAAAATAAAAAATTGGATATACTGATTACTCCTAAACCAAAAATTAGTATTAATTCGAGAATCCTTTCCAAAATGCTTATTTCGGTAAATAAAACTTGCATAATGAGCATTGATTGGCTCTTAATCGCTTTTCTGGTCCTAATACAATTAGGCGTTCTTGCATTGAACCCCCACATTTAGGACATGATTCAATAAAATTCTTTTTTATAGAATTTAATACATTTTCTATACCTTTTTCTAATTTTAAAATTTCTTTAGCGTTTTCTATTATTTTATCTGCTGATATCTTGCCTATACCTTTAATCCATGCTAATTGTTCGGTTTTTGAATTTGCTATCTCTTCTATTGATCTAATTCCTGCTTGCTGTAGACGATCTGCTGCAATGGGTCCAATTCCTCTAACTCTAACAAGTTCTTCATACATAATTATTTCAAAATTAAATTATAATTATTCTATACTGAGACTGCTTATTCCTTAAATCTAGATTATCTGTTTAAGAGATTGATCTTTTTTAGTTATTATAATGAAACAACCTTCAAATTATTTATAAAAATCTAGTAATTTCTATAACAATCACCAATTTCTATTCTAATTATTAATCTTTTTTTTTCAAAAAGACCAGCCCTAAGGTTATCAGACTGTTCGCTCATCACTGAGTTCAAAACATACATCATCGATCGTACCTAGAGTACTCTCTCCGAAGTTTTGAAGGAAGTTATCCCGCAATACTTATCCTTATAATACATGTTATAGTATTCTGAGGAGGGACTATTCTTTTTCAAACAAGGCTCAAAATCCTTGACTTGTGAGAATACCAGCATAGAATACATTGGAAAAGATTTCAAACATTTATCATCCTTTTAAGTATACACATACCTATTTTGATATCAATAAAGGAATAAGTTATGTAATCGTGAGTATTAATGAGTTGTGTAATTGTAAGAGGAAGTATTTACAATATTTACCATTGAGAAGTTCTATTTTAAGGTATTTAATTCCAATGATGTTATTTTCGATATCTGTTTTTTCATCTCCTTCCTTATGTTATAATATATGAATTACTTTATTTTAAGCGAGATTAATATTTAAAATAAGGGATGGAGATGATTTTTTTGATTTTTATAAAAAATTATAAGTTTTTATAAAATTTCAATGAAGAGTTGAAATAATAATTCAAAAAGTACACCTCAATGCTTATATAAAAACTAATATTTAATTCTTCAAATCAAGTAATATTCCTATAAAACTAAATAAATACTTAATATTTTACTATGATTCCCTTAAATATATCTTTGAAACTTTGTTTAAAAAGGATTGATAGAAAATAAAAAGCGAAAAAATGCAAAATCTATTTAGAAAAATATTTAGTTCGAATGGTATAGTTTTAATATTTCTTTTGTTAATGTATCAAAAGCTTCATTTACATTTTCCCCTGTTTTTGAAGAAAGTTTATAGTATTCTATAAATCCATATTTTTCCTTTAGTTGCATAATATGACTATCCTCAACAGAGATATTTTGTTCAAGATCAAGTTTTGTTCCTATAATTACAATTGGTATGGTAGGATTATCTGATTTACATATATTTATCCAATGTTCAATTCGATTTAAACTCATAAATCTGGTCAAATCAAATACATAAAACGCACCTTTAGCACCAAAAGCATAACTATCTAAAAGGAATCTAAAACGTTCTTGTCCTCCAAAATCCCATAATTGTAATGTAATATCTCTTTCGTTAAGAACAATATCTTTTATAAAAAATTCCACACCTATGGTCATATGCGTATCGCTTATAAACGATCCATCAACATAACGATGTAATAATGTTGTTTTACCAACCCCACCTTCTCCAGCGGTAAGTATTTTAAAGATATATTTTTTTGGCATCTTTATTTCACAATTCCATAGGTAAATTCTTTTGAATCCCAGTTATTGATTGTCTTGTCTTAATTGTTTATAAATTATATTCTTATCAAAATTATAATTAGAATATATTATTTAATTCGATTTCAACTAAATAAATTTATTGAGTTATGTGATTTAAGATCTTAATCATAACGTATAATTATAAATTATAATTACATATTGATTTTCATAAAATCTGTTAACTTGAAAAAACTATAAAATTTCATGATTCTTATAATAAAATACAATTTGATAAGGAATGAGTAAAAATGGATAAAATGAAAAAAAAAATACCTACTGAAGAAGAATTAAAAAAATTAGATGTTGAATCATGGGGGATTTGGACTAAAGAAAAAAGTATTTTTGATTGGTCTTATAGTGATATTGAGACATGTTATATTTTGGAAGGTGAAGTAGAAGTTACTTCTAATGATGGAAAAAAAATTAATTTTTCCAAGGGAGATCTCGTTCAATTTCCAAAGGGTTTAAATTGCACTTGGAATGTTAAAAAACCAGTAAAAAAATATTATAATTTTGGACCATTAAGTATTGATGATTAATCCTTTTAGGTCATTTTTCACTTTTCTATTTTTTTTTTTATAAATTTTAAGAAATAGTCAATATAATCTAATTATTATTGTAATTGTAATTCAATAAAAAAAGTAAAAGAAGAAAAATATAAGAAAATTATCTAATTAGATGATACTTTTTTCTTTTATATTCTTCCATTTCTTTCTAAAGTCTCTGTTATTATTTTAATCTCCGCTCTTGTTTTAATCTCTAATTTATTCATTTTTTCAAAAATTTCTTTTTCTCCAAGCTTTTGATGATAATAATCTTTAAATTTATTCACAATATCTTCGTGATAAAAAATATAGTGATTCTCAAGAAATATTATAAGCCAATTTTTATTCATTTGTTGTTGAGATAATTTAAAGATAGAAGTCTTGATTTTATTACTATCTTTTAAAAATTCTTTAATTACATCTTTTTCTTCAATTCTACCATATTTTTTTAGGAATCTTAATAAGCGGTTTTTAAAGAAAAATGAAGGTACAAAAGAAAGAACAAATAGTACGATTGTTATAATAGTTAATATTATTGCAGTAATTGGATTATATATTGCTGTAATAAGAATTATTATTACAAGAAAAATAAACCAACTTCTCCATAGTGTTTTTATATACACAATATATTTCTTAGGCATTCTTTAATCAAGCATTAAATTTGTAGAATATATTTTAAGGTATACACGATTGTTTAAAAAATTAATTTAATTATTATTTAAAAAAAGTAAAGAGCTTTTTTAGCCATATAACAACGTTTCCGGGTTCCCGGACGCTCTATAATTTAGAAAGCCCTTCGGATGGGTCCGGGTCTTTTCCTCTTTTACTATGACCGTAAGCGGACTCACAGTTCGGTATTTCCCACTGATAATAACAGAAGTACTATTACCAACGCAAAAAAGTTTAACTTCCGGCGTTATAGCTTTAGGCTATACTTTATATGGCCAAAAATCATACCAATGGATAATTTAAGAATCTCAATTTCCTTGAAATGATATCTTAAAATTGAATGGTATAAATTGATTAAAATTAATACTACGTTCTAATTAAACTTTACGGATATCAATCGTTAAATTTAAAAGGATTTATTTCGATGTTATGAAGTAATTGCTTTTCATTTTATATTCTGCTTTCCTTTCTAAAAATAAAAGAAAAAAGATGTAGTGAATCATTTTTAAATTATCTAATGAGAGGTATTTATTTTAATTGATTTTTTTACAAGATAAATTGAAGCTATAGTAATGCTGATAATTCCAATTATTCCACCAATTAGATAATAATTAGTTATAGGTATGGGTACAGAAAATTTAAAGGAAGAATCATAAATTATATCAATATGATTTAAATAATCTCTAATAATATAGAGGTATTCATAATTTCCAGGATTTAAATATTGAATATTATAAGAAAATTCATTTTTATTTGAAATGTAGTTTAGAGGGTACCTATAATAATTATATGAACTGAAATTATCTTGTGAAAATAATAAAAATACACCTTCGATTCCAGATTCATTATCCTGTGCACATAATGTGAAATTTAAAACAGATGATAATTTAACATTTTTAGGAGCAGAATTGCAGGATAATATTTCTGGATCTTTTATATCAGCAATCGTAGAAAATGAAAAATTAGACATAATGAGATTATGGCCCGTAATTGAAACATTATATATTATACCTTCTCCAGGAGGAAGTCGAATAAGCGCTGTCCCATTTTTGTATCCATATTCAGTATGAGAGATCCCATTATTAGATTTTAGAAAGACTCTAGGATAAGGAACGGTTCTATTTAAGTGGTCAATTACCGTTATATTTACTAATCCCCCTTCATAATAGGTTGCTTCGAATGGATTTTCAGCATAGCTTAATGGTCCAGTATAGATATCAACTTCTGGATCACCTAAAAGACAATATGTAAGAAGATTTTTACGATCAGCTTCTTCTTCATCAATATCCGAAAACAAATCTCTTCCATATTTAAAATAATCTGTATTCATGTACGTGACTTTCGAATCATATAGAGCTCTTCCCTGCTGGAATTTTTTCTCAATAAAGAACTCTTTCCAAAAATATCGCGCATTGGCCCGATTCATCATTTCTAAATTAGTATCATTTGTAATATACCATGTAACTCTAAGAGCTCCAATATAACCGATAGCTCCTTTATCATTTTGTTTAATTAATATTTCTCCCATATTATAATCATTCTGATCATAAGATGATGTAGTACATGCATCTCCATAAAATAGAGAAGGCATGTTTGTGTTATTCACAGTTGAAGCTTGAGATGCCGTGAATATATAATTAGGCCAAAGATTATCAGCAAATCGATCAGGAGCTCCATGACTAGCTATAAAGACTGTTGAATATCCTTGGTCAAAAAACGTCTTAAAATTAGTATCAGTAAGTAAAGATTTAGGATCTGAAGGTTCATAATAAACCCAACGTGCAAGATGAGTATAATTAATTTCTCCTTTTACATAATTTTGTATAATATAATCTGTGAGTCTTGCCTCATCTTCACCATCAAGGTCATAATAAATAGAATTTGGATTAGTAACAATTTGATCAGATACACCTCCGGCCAATAACATTTGATTCATCCAATCTCCTTCAGGAGGGTTTTTTTCATAATTTAAAATCTTTTGAACCATACCAATTAACTCAGCAACATTACTTGCAGGTAATCTCCCAATATAGACTTCTGGGATCCAATCAATTTCATCTTTGCCATTAGAATTATATTTAGCTCGTTCCCCAAAATTATTATCATTATCATCATCCCAATTAGAAGTTAAATCTGCATAATAATAATCAGTTGGTTTATAATATTCATTAAAACCAGTATATTCATGCCCACCAATAATTATAGTATCTGGATTATATACTTCTCTTATTGGAATCAGACTACTATCAGCATCTCCAGCTAAAAGAACCCAACGGATATTATCAGATTCATAAAAAGATTTTATCATATTTCTTATTTTTTCTTGAGTATCTCTACCTTCATAAAGAGAATAATTATTCAAAATTTCTGTTCTAACACCCTTTTGATTTTTCCATTCTTTTAGTGGTACTAATGCATTATAAAAATCATCATTACCGTCTGGAGATACTATAATCATTTCAAGATTAGGATTATACCAACTATTATTTAGAGTTTCATGATCAATTGAAGGTAATTCTGACAAGTTAATGCCAGGGATTATATTTGCAGTGTTAATATTGATACTAGTAAAATTAGTTGATTGAAAATTTGATATTAGAGAATTGATTGATGTAAATGGAATTAATATAAAAAAAAAGAGAATATATATCCTTTTTTTCTTTTGAATTTTCATAATATTTTGATTTTTAGTAAAAATACAATATTTATATAAAAATAAATAAGAATTTAAAAATAAGAATTTTCTTATTTTATAAAAGAATTTATGAATTTAAATATATATGACTCTTAAATTTAATTCTTGTCCTCATTGCAATCAACAAATAATGTTTAAGGTTAATTTTGACGATATTGATAATAGTCGATTTCCAGCTCCAGTTTACATCCATCATAATAATGAACAATGTGGGAAGACATCAACATTCTATCTAGATAGTCGATTACAAGTTTCATATACAGAATTGGATAAAAAGCCAGGGGCAATAAAAACAATAGAAACAATGAAATAATCTTAATTATTATAGTATAACCTTTAAACGACTTATAAAATTATGGTAATTTTAATAAATAATTTGAAGGTTAGAATAGTTTTATAATTTATAAAATATTTCTAATAATAATTTAGATAAAACTATTTTATAATTTACTTCAAAACATAACCATACAGAATTATTTTTATTATGGATTTAGAAAAAATTAAAGGAATTGGATCTGCAACAGCAGAGAGAATGAGATCAGTTGGAATAGATAGTGTTGAAAAGATTGCAAACATCAATTTACAGGATCTTTTGAAAGTTAAAGGAATAGGAGAATCTACAGCGTTGCGATACATTGATGAAGCAAAAAAATTATTAGAAGGTGTAGTTGTTACTCCTGAAATAGAATCAACTTCAAATGATATCGAGGAAAAGATAAATGACAGTCCAACAATAGAGAGCCCTAGCAAAGAAATTAAAAAAAGGCCTGCTAAAGACGAGATATCAATAAAAGCATTTAAAGAAATTATTAAAAAACAAGCAGAATGTAATATAGGGCTTGTTGGTCACGTGGATCATGGAATGAGTTATTTAGATAAATAGTTCACATAAAGACCACGTTGGTCAAAGCTTTAACTGGGGATTGGACTGATAGACATTCCGAAGAACAAGAAAGAGGAATCTCAATTAAATTGGGATATTCTAACACAACAATATTATATTGTCCTGCATGCAAGCAATACACAACCTTACATATGGTAGATAGTGTAAGAAAAAACGGAGAACCCAGATTTAGGTGTTCAATTTGTAAAGGACAATTAGAATTTAAAAGAAATATTTCATTTGTTGATGCACCAGGTCATGAAATATTAATGGCTACGATGTTAAGTGGTGCTTCTCTTATGGATGGTGCCTGTTTATTAATTGCTGCTGATGAAACTTGTCCTCAGCCGCAAACGAGAGAACATTTAGCAGCTTTAAATATTGCTGGAATAAAAAATATTATAATTATTCAAAATAAAATTGATGCTGTTAATAAAGACGAAGCTCTGGAAAATTACATAGAAATCAAAGAATTTGTTAAGGGAACTGTTGCAGAAAATGCCCCTATAATTCCAATTTCTGCGGTTTTTAGCGCAAATATCGAATTGGTTGTGGAGGCATTCGAAGAGTATATTCCTACACAAATCTCAGATGAAAATGAAGATTTTCAATTTTTAATAGCAAGATCTTTTGATGTAAATAAACCAGGAACTAATATTGAAAAATTGGTTGGTGGTGTAATTGGGGGATCAGTTTTAAAAGGTAAAATTTCTGTAGGAGAACAAATTGAAATTCGACCAGGATTAAAAGTGAAAGAAGGTTATGTACCAATTAAATCCACAATTGTTAGTTTAAGTCAAGGCAGTAATTTTTTGGATAACGCAAAACCGGGAGGATTAATTGGGATTGGAACGAAATTAGACCCTGCATTAACTAAAGGAGATGCATTAATTGGACATCTTACTGGGAGATTAGACACATTACCCGAGATCCGTAGTGAAATTGAGTTAAATGTCAATCTTTTAGATCGTGTTATTGGTTCTGAAGAAATGATAAAAGTACATAGTTTAAAACATGGAGAAAAATTACTCATGGTTGTAGGAACTCAAAAAACAGGAGGAACAGTTATTAAAATTCTAAAAGATTCATATCAAATAAGTCTAAATCCACCTGTTTGTGTTCCTGAAAATTTTATTTTTGCAATATCAAGAATTATTAATAGAAGATTTAGATTAATTGGATATGGAAAAAGAGTTAATTATAAAGAATAAGAAAGATAAATTTCTCTAATTTTACCTTTTATAAGTCTAATTGAAGGATCTACTTTTTTAAAAATTTTTTGTATTTCACCGATAACCTTCTCTTCATCAAAAGAGTTATCAAATTTACTCATATCAATTTTAGTTTCATATAATACAATAGATTCTGCCACTTTAGAAAGAAAATGTAAAATAATTTCTATTTCAATTTCAGCAGTTAGATCATTTTTATTATCAATTTGTTTAGATTCAAAAAATATCTCATTCATTATTCTTTTTTCTAAAAAAAAAATGAAATCCTCGATATTATCAATGAATAGTACAATCAAATTTACTTATTTTCTTTTTTTTGTTTTTCTATTATAAAATACAAATCCAAACAAGAAGATACCCGCACTAGTTGAACCAAATACCAAAATAATTGTTGGAAAGTGGAATATATCCGTATGAATATAGAATATCTCTTCATTTAAGGATGTTATATTTATTAAAACTTCTTTTATAAGAACATCATTCTGAAGTATAACTATTTTATATTCTCCTAAAGGGATTTTATTTAAAACAATCTCACCATTCTCATTCGGTATAAGGGGAGCATTTGGTAATGTTTTATCATTTGAAACATATGTTCCAAAAAGAGAATTATAATAATATACTTTTACATTAACATCCCAAACAGGTAAATTTATATTGTCCGTTATTAGTAGTTTAATTGTTTTATTTGCATTATAAAAGATACTAAAAGGGCAGGCATTCTCTCCAATAACGAGAGAAGGAGTTGTAATTTTGATCCCTTGAGATATTGGAGAATTCTCTGTGTCATTAACATCTATAATATCAACTATTCGGCCGAATAAGGAGCTTGCATATTGAATATAGTCCATCAAGAGGGTAGATTCGAAAAAGGAAAACTTAAATAAATAATGTTCAGGACCAGAAATTACGGTAGGAAAGTATATCTTTTCTCTATTATTGTTATTTGAGATCAATCTATCAATCGCCCAAGAAGTATGTACTGCATTTGTAAATTCGATTGTAAAATCTGTTTTAAAATCTAATGAAAAGAGGGTATTATTTCCCCTGAAATTATCTGTTAGATTTACAATGATATTATTATCATTATCAAGATAATCATCTATGTTTGCTTTTAGTTTATTGTCTAATTTCAAACTATAATCTGATAAACTTTCTCGATCATACAAACTAACATTAAGTTTTACAATAATATCTTTAGAAAATCCAGTGCCAGAACTAGGTCCATTATCATTATATGCAGAGCATTGTAAATTAAAACCATAATTATATGTTGGATTAAAATCATAAGTACTTTCATTAAGAGGTAAATCATTTATCTCTATTTGATTCATTTGCCAAGATGCTATGTTTATTTTATAAGAATAAATGATATTCATAACAAATGCTTCTTTTGTATAAGCAAAATTTTCGTATGCAAAATAATTGAACATTATAAAATCTCCTACTAAAGAATAATCTGTTTCGCTTATCAGAGTATCATTGTAATATATATCAGAAATCTCCTCTATAGGTAATCTTGGAGCATATATAATATAACCTTCTAATCCATCTACAGGGTCGAATGACTGATCATATTTAACTACAATTGTCTCATTTAATTTAACCAAAATCTCATCATTTTGAATATAGTCTTGGGATTTAAAATTCCGTGATGCTTTTTGAAGAGATCCCATATAAGACGTATTTATATAATTCATTACTAAAGCAGTACTATTATATTCACCTTCCAATTTACTATAAGAAGGAGAAAGATGAAAACCAGGTTTATTATATCTTAAATCTAACACAGAAATATGTCCTAAACTATTCTTTTCTTCCTTCATTATTGAGGAATAATCTTTATAGGAAAAATCTTGAGATTTAATAGTTGTATAATCTTCATTATAGCTTGATATATTGTATTGAGTACTTGTTAACA
>CAZBEU010000451.1:0-2644 GCA_964491005.1 uncultured archaeon
TTACTAAAAATCATGATGTAACTAATGGGTGACATATACCTTCAATTTTATCATAATATATTTTTTCAATTAGTAAATCATCAAAGGAGTGATGCGTAATCATATCTGCTTCTAGAAGCTCTATATATCCATTATAAATACATTTAAAAAGGTGATATTGAGTAAAACCTCCTTTTGAGTGAAAATCTATGTACGTAGTATATCTTACGGGAAAATCGAATACAATACGGATATTTTCTTCTTTAATGATAATTTTATCTGGATCATCAACTAGATCTTCTTTATCTTCGTATCCAATACTTCCGACGCTAATTCTTTCCACATCTAATTTTTCTTTCATAATTATTTTAGACTTAATTTAAATTTAGATTCTTAAAATTATGGTTCTTTATAATACATTTTTTCAATATCTTCTAATGTATAATAGTTATCATCATTATTCAGAAGTTGATTTATTTCTATCATCTTATATTTTGATTATTAAGAAGAACTTTTCTGGGATATAATTTTGTATCAATTCTAAATTATTATTCTAAAATTATGTTAAATTTTTATGATTTTAATAATTAAACTAGTTTAATTATAATAAAGAAGCTATTTTAAAAAAATAATGGAAACTCTTTAGTTGATACCAAAAAATAATATCTATTTAAAAAATAAAAATTTGATACTTATGATTGAGAATTTACCTGAAATAATAAAGAAATATATTGAAACAATTGGAATATTAAAAGAGACCTTAAACGAACCTAAACTAGAGTTTGGTTATCGGTTTCTCTATCCTAATGAAAAAGGAAGAACATTTTTAGCCGTAAAACCAAAAATTAAAAATTGTGTTGAAATTCAAACCTTAACAAAATTATCTCCCCAACATGTCGATATACTTAATGCTTTTCCCCAGGAAAAACAAAGACAATTGTTCTATGATATTGGAGAATTTTTAATCAACAACAAAATTCACCATAATTTGAATTTAAAAGATAAATTGTATATTTTAATTGATAATTTTTTTATTCTTGATGAAAAAGATATCCCCACTATCAATCAATTTAAAGATAGTATTAAAAATCTTTATTACATAACGCTTCAAACTATTAAAATCGTAATCGATTTTTGCCAAATTAAAGGAGACTCATTAAAAATAGATTGGGATTAAATAATTCATTATTTTTAATCTAAATGGATTTAATATATCTTCAAATGAGTTTTGGTAATTTCCATAATTATTATAACTAAACTAAATTGGGAGATATAACCTAAAATTCAGAATTCATTAAAACATTTTGTACAAACTTTTTTCATTGCATATATTCTTCTTGGAATATAGCTAATAATCCTAGTTTTATCCTCGAATTCTTTTATTGCAAAACCCATAGCACCACATCTTGGGCACTTTCTTTTATTTTGTCTTGCACCATTATCCTCAATATTAGAATATGCAGTTTGTTGAGGTACATAAGAGTTTGGATTATATGTTGTTGGAGGTTGATAAGATTGTTGTGAAGACATGATTTTGGGAGCCCTAACTTGAGGCGGATTAAGCTTAGGAATAGTACTTGGACTATAGTTTTGTTTGAGTTGAGATCTTAATTGAGCATTTTCATGCTGTAATTGTTTAATTTTAGATTCAAGGTCTTGCATATAATTTCGATATTGTAAGAATAAATCTTGTAATTCCCTTAATTGTTGTTCATAATAAGATGACATATTATCAGTATTTTGATACACAAGTTGTCGCCAAATTGAATTTTTTTAAAGAGTTATTTAACTTTTTGGTTCATTCGTATTTAAATTTTATTCTTATTCTCTCATCAAGGACAAAAATAGTAAATTAATAGAGAAAAAAATAGAGTTAATTATAGAGATATTTTTTCTATTTTGAAAACAATTGTTAAATTTTAAGTCATTTAAAGATAGTGTTTAATGGAATAACTTCGATTATACAACTCCTATAATTATTAATATCAAATTTGAATTAATCTATTGAATCATTACAGTTAATATGAAAAATCATAATTATCATTATATAATTCGCTCATTTTTGAGTATCTTAACCCTATGTCTCTATATTATTTGATTATGTGAATTTATCTTAATCTAAAATTACTATGTTCTATTCTTCAATTTTTTAAATGTATAGTTACCCAAAAAAATGGATATTGATTTTCTTAAATAAAAAAAACCTAAAAGATCTAAACTAAGTGCTATGCTAATATAACTAATTGTAATTAGACAGAATCCATCTGAACATACAGATATAACAAATATTACTTGAAAAAATATTCCAACTAAAGCAACTATAACCTCGAACTTCTCAAATTTTATTCTTTCCTTTCTTTTTTTTAAAATATTTTTATGTATATCCATAAAATAAATTCCACAATTTGGGCAATGTTTCCAAAAAGATTGAATTGGTTTTTTACATTTAGGACAGTGGTACATTGATTGGATTACACCTCCTTTTTCAGATCATTCTTGATCTGATATATAAATATATACTTGTATATTTAAATCTTATGAAGAAAATATATTATGTGATTAAACATGAAATAAACGAATTATATTATGAATTTTAAATATATTTGATATCCTAATTATTTAAAATCGATAATTTTTAAATTTCATAAAATATGATATATATGAT
>CAZBEU010000452.1:0-1908 GCA_964491005.1 uncultured archaeon
TTTTAATCTTTTTTAAAAGATCACATTAGTAATGATTAACTTTTGTTTAGGAGCTTTATTTTCTCTTTTTTAATATAATCTATGATCAAATCTAAAGTTTTGCTTATATTATCTTTGTTATTAAATTTATTAACAATTTTCTCAAGTTCTTCCATCTTTAAATTCTTAAGTTCTTGATAAAGTTTTATCATTAATGGAATTGTCCTTATAACATTATCAACTATGGTGATATCTGCATTTAATGCCGTCCTACTAATGGGATTAAGATCAATTGTGATAATTTTTTTCCCTAATTTTTTTAATGCTTCCGTTCTATCTCCATCTTCTAATGGAACCATTACTATATCGCTTATAAGAATTCCCTCAAGATCTACTTTTCTTCTATTACTTGATAATTCATTTATCTCTACCATCTTTAGATCATCTTTTCCAAGTATTTCTAAAGCACCTGATTCTTCGAGTACTTTTGTGATAGCTTCAATTCTTCCCTCTTTTCTATAGAATAAATTAATTTCTAATGGAATATTCATTAAATTAGATAATATAGATATCTGATGGGGAACAAGTGCAGCAATATTTCCATTTAAACTTATTATTGGATGTTTTGCGATTAATAATGCTGCTACTGCTGCTTTTGTTGCACGGTATGCGACTTTACTTGTCCTTTCTCCAATTATATAATCAAAACATTCTCCTCTACCATGTGCTATAAGTCCAGCTTCCGCTACAACTAGATCTTTCATCCCTTCAATGATTTTATGTCTATAATTTAGACTTTGGTATCTTGGATGATCTCTTGGTATTTCATCATTATTGTTTTTATAATCAACCAATCTATCTCCCTAATTTCATTAGTATTTCTATTATAATTAGCAAAAATTAAGGAAAAACTATTAATCTTTGGTATATTACTAATTTTGTAGATTATTATGAGCCAAAATGTTGTAAAGAAAGGTATCGATTTAAAAAGGTATAAAACAAAAAAATTAATTGAAACACTAAAAGAAAAAAAGGGGTTTCATACAGAATTAATTTCACTTTTTATACCACCTACCAGAAAGGTTTCGGATGTTACTGGTTATTTAAAAAATGAAATTAGTGAAAGTCAGAACATTAAATCAAAATTAACAAGAAAAAATGTGCTAGATAGTATTTCTACTTTAATTGGACAATTAAAAAATATTAAAGAACTTCCTGAAAATGGGTTAATTATGTTTTCAGGAGCTATTCCTCAAAATAATACTGCAGGTACTGAAAAAAATGAATTATATATCGTTGATCCTCCCGATGTTGTTAATACTTTTAAATACCATTGCGCTAGTGAATTTTTATTATGGCCTCTTGAAGATATGTTACAACCAAAAGCTTCTTATGGATTAATAACAATTGGAAGGCAAAATTCTGCTGTTGGTTATGTAAGAGGAAATAAAGTTGAGATAGTCAGAGAATTTACTTCCGGTGTTCATAGTAAACATAGAGCCGGTGGGCAATCTCAGAGAAGATATGAACGTGATATGGAAGAGAAGGAAAAAAATTTTTACAGAAGAATTTCTGAAGATATTAATAAAATTTTCTTAGATATGGATGATCTAAAAGGAATTTTTATTGGAGGTCCGGGATTTTCAAAAGAAAAATTTGTTAAGGATGATAATCTTGATTATCGTTTAAAAGATAAAATTATGGATACAATAGATCTAGGATATGGTGGTGTTGAAGGGATAAGAGCATTATTAGAGAAAGTAAAAGAAAAAATTAAAGATACAAAATATGTTGAAGAAAAGCAAATTATGCAAAAATTCATGAAAGAAATCACAAATGATACAGGATTAGCAACATATGGTGTTGAAGAAGTGGAAAAAGCTTTAAATTATAGTGCTGTTGACACTTTAATTATTTCTGAAAAAATAG
>CAZBEU010000453.1:0-2924 GCA_964491005.1 uncultured archaeon
ACTCTATAAATAATAATTATTTATAAATTTATAAGAATTGTCGATGTTGAATGGAAAAGATTTTCTAATTAATCAAAAAAGATTTTATCAAAATTCAGAAATAAACTTAGATTTTAGACTTAGTGGAACAACCAAAGAAAAAATATTGACTGAACAATTAGAAAATATTGCAATTGAATGTAATGAAATTGAGAATATTAAAAAGAAATTTACGAACCTTTTAATCGAAAAGGAAAAAGATTTAGATTTTGCTGAATTTATAAATCATCCACAATATTTTATTAAAGAGAATAAATTAAGAAAATCGATCATTCCATCAAAAATTGGAGGATTAAATATAGTCAGTGTTGATGGAAGTTCCGTTATAAGAAAATTTATGAATATTGATTTCTCATTTTTGAAAGCAATAGCTGTAAAATATCATTTTTATAATAATAGAGATGCCAAAATTGAATATTTTCCGGATTTAAATGGATTTAATAATTATTCAATAAATAGAACAATAGTAAATACAAATGAACAATGTATTGACTTCAATACTTCATTAGATATGAATTTCATGGAAATTCAACTAATTAATAGAATAATAAAAGAATCTAATGATATTGAATTTGTAATAATTGATGGCTCCATAGTAATTATGCCAATAAATCTTATATTTTCAAAAGACCCTCAAATTATAGAGAAATATGATAATTTATTAAGGGAATATCAAAAATTATATCAAAATTGTAACAAAAATGGTATAATCCTTATTGGTTCTATCAAGGATTCAAGAACCTCAGCATTATGTAATCTTCTTCGAGATAGCATTCAATTATTGAAGCCAAATTATAATAATTTATATGAATTCTTGGAAATAGGATATAGAAATATTATAAAATACTTTTCAGATTTGGATCTATTTAATAGAATCTTAAATAAAAATGAGAGAAGTTGTATCTTTAATTGTAAAAGAGAAATTGATAAAATTCGAGACACAGGAATCAAAAAAGAGATTTCCTATTATTTTCCACTTACTTTTTATGCTTATTATTTAAAGACTACGAAATATGATATCCCTTGTAGAATTGAATTCTATATAGATGAAAAACATGATTTAGACGAAGCTGTAAAAAAAGCAGATTTGATTTCTTCAATTATTTTGCCTATATCCAGTTTAAATGACCATTATGGGCTGCCAATTCCGCAAATTGAAGCTCATAAAAGAGCAGTTTTTAAACCTTATGAAGTAAATTTATTATTCAACAACTTGAAAAGAAAATTAAATAAATATGGAATATATTTATTAGAGAAAAGACGAAATAGAAGACCTTTTTAAAATCTAATCAAGAACTAATTTATTTAGAATAATATCTTCAAAAAAAATATGTTTCTTTTCAATGATACTATTTTTAAAACCTTTATCTTTAATTATATTGTTTAATTTTCTTTGATCTGCGTTAGAAGATGAAATATAATAGACACAACTTTTGTTTTCTGTATTTAAAAAATTTTTAGCGTCTTTGAGGAATCGAATGAATACCTCGATTCCACCTTTTCCTCCATCCCAACAGAGATCATTCTCATTTTTTTGGTATTCTAAATTGTTTATCAAAGGTAAATATGGGGGATTAAAAAATATAATATCAAATATGTTATGAAGAGAATTTGGAAATGACTCAAATAAATCAGAATGAATATAGTTAATTTTTGATGTAAATCCATTTACCATTTCATTTTTTTTTGCACATTTTAATACTTCTTCTGAGATATCAGATGCATATATTTGGGCTTTAAATTTAGGATTTTCTTCTTTTATTATTAATAATATAATAGGAATAATACCTGTTCCAGTACCCATATCTAAAATATTATTTATATTTTCTAACTTTGCTCCATTAAAATGGTCATTGTCTAAATTTCTTTTTATAAAATCAATAATGAGATAACTATCATCAGAAGGAGCGTAGAATTTTTCTGATTCATAATATATCTCAGGATCTCTATATCTATTTATATATTTCATTATTTATTCTCTATTTATAAGATGATAGATAATCTTACATAACTCCGGAAAATTATCAATTTCTAATTGTGATAATTTTCTATTTTTAAAATTATTTTTATCTAATATATCAATAATATGAGTTTTAGTTATATGTTTTTTATTTATGTTTTTTAAAAATAAATCAATAGCATTTCCAATATTTTTATTTTTATAAGGCATAATTCCAGCAACAAACTTAAGATAAAATTTAATTTTGTGCTTATTTCTAAGGAAATTATGTATTTCTTTTTTTGGTTTTAATTTGATTAGGGATAGTTTAATTTTTGGACTGGGATAAAAAGAATCTGGAGAAATTTCTACCCTAGTTATAGGGTCTAAAAATGAGTTAACTGTAATGGTTATTCTGGAGAATTGTTTATACGTATTATAAGAAAAAATACGGTCTGCTATAGCTTTTTCAATTAATAATACTCCTTCTGGAGGATCGGTGGTGAAAAATACTTTTTCAAAGATTTTTCCTGTGATTGTATAAGGTATATTTGAAATAACTTTATTATATAAAGGAAGTTTTACATCTAAAATATCGTCATTATATAATCTTAAATGATTAAAGATTGAAAATTTTTCTAATAGATTTTTGTATAATATCTTATCTATTTCATATGCATATAGTTTTTGGCATTTTTTTAGAATTTGTTCTGTTATTGCACCTAAACCAGGTCCGATCTCTAAGACAATATCTTCTTTTTTAAGTTCTGCAAGCTTAAGTATATGTTCCAAGACATTAAAATTTATTAGAAAATTCTGTCCTAGAGATTTCTTTGGTATAAATTCTAAAGTTTTTAAAATAAATTGTATTTGTTCTTTATTCATTTTGAAATTTCGATTTATCCTATGAGCCTCAAGAAGACCCCTTCCTTAAAGAATGGGATGA
>CAZBEU010000454.1:0-6304 GCA_964491005.1 uncultured archaeon
AATAATTTTTAAAAATTTTAAATATGTTTGAATTTAATCCAAATAAATATGTTATTGTATCTGAATCAATTTCTTTTTCTATAATCATAGTTTAAAATGTTCTTTTAATTTGATTTTATATATCATTTTTCAGATAAATAAAACAATTTTACATATTATTTCTAATGATATTGTAAAAAATATATTCTTATTTTTAAAAAATTAAAATTATTTTAATTATATTCATTATATAATAAATTTAAATTTTTTTTCTTACCTCATAAAAGATGGAAGTAATATATTGAATATTTCTTTAATCTTGTTTAATTTTGATGATTCACTTATTTTTGTTTCTATTAAAATCGAATTCTCTAGTTCATTTTTATCCAGATTTCCACCCGAATATATAGCATTTTGATTATTAAAGACTAATAAAAATTTAACACGAGGGTTATTTATTATATCAACCCCTTTAAAATTTTTCAGCTCATCATAGAAATTACGATATTCTTTAGGGATTGCACTGCGTTCATTTGTAATAATTAATATTTTTATACCTTTATTAGCAAGATTTCGTATCTCATTTGTATAAAATCTGTCTATTACAGGACTTAGAATATTTAATTGATCCTCAGTTGTATTCATAAGTTCAAGAATTTCATTATTAAGTAATCCTTTACTATTTTGACCTCCGGATGTATTAATTTCAATATTCCCAACTAAAGAAAGTACTTTTAATTCTAAATCTTCTATTTGTTTTTTAAGTTTAGCATTTTCAATTCTAAATTCAGTAAGTCTATCAGACATTTTGGTCACTACTTTAGATAATAAAATAATTAATATACAATTATAATAAAATCATATTATTTAATATTTAATTTTAGAAAATAAAAGATGAAAAAAAGTATTTGTTTTAAAAATAGAAAATTAAATCAAATAAATTACAATTTTCTCCAAGGTTCGCCATATAAGATAAAACTTGAGATTGATAGACTATTTTCTATATTTATATGAGTGTTATTTTTAATTTCATCTAAACTCGTTATATTTTGTTCTATGAGTTGTGTTGTTCGATCTGCAATATATTTTTGTCTTGCTTTAAGTAAAGAGATACCTATACTATTCTGTTCAAAAAGATTTTGAAAAATATCTGCGATAATTTGTTTAGTTTCTTCATTAAAAATTGGATAAACTCTTGAAATAATTCCTGTAATTGCACTAAGATCAAAGTTTGAGATGATCTCTCCAAAGCATCTTAAATCGTCTTTTATACGATCTCCTATTATATTATAAATTTGTGTGTTAAAAAATAAAACTGGTTTTGTTTTATTTTTATTCCCTAAGATGCTATCGAAAATTTCAGTAAATTTTATTATATCATTGTCATTTGCGATGAAATAGCTATTTCTTGGATTCATATTTGAATAAAAAATATTACCAACAATATATATTATCTTGTATGAGTTGTTTCTTATGGAATCTAGTATTTTTTGTTTTTGACTCTCTCTTCCAGATAAAATTTCAATTGTATTTACTTCCTTACATTGATTAAAATAATTACTAATAAAATCCAATTCATTGTTACCAGAAGGAAAAGGGAATAATAGTTCCTTATTTTTAATATCCTCATTCCATTTTATTGGTCCTAAGGAATTTGTGGAATCTATAATTAAAATATCATATTTTAAATTTTCTCCTTTATCAATGTCAATTAATTTTTCTTCTTCAAAGTTTATTCCATGAATCGGAGGTTCACCAATATTATATCCACAAGAATATTTTAAGAAGAAAAAATTTCCATCATAGACCAATTCAAATGGTATAGTTATAGTATCAATTATATAATATATCTGAGGAATAAATTCAAGACTCCTAATTTTAAATTGAGAAAAGAAATTTCTTATATTTTTGGGTAAGGAAAGATATAAAATAGCACCTAATTCACTTAAAGTAAAATCATATAGTCTTTCTTTTTTATCTGAATATATATCATTATATAGTTCCATGAGATGAATATCATTCCAAAATTCATCTTTTATCTTCCCTTCTAACGTTTTATTATCTGTTGATAAGATTCTATAGGATAATTCACCTTGAGAATTAATTCTTAAAATAATGTTTTTTATTTCAAAATCAATATTTTTTAAATTATAGCTGTTTTTTTCTTCTAATATATAGATATTTTTATCTAAATTAGAAGTTTCTTTATAAAGTAGGTCAAGATTGTTTAATAAGGGTTGTAATCTCTCATGTAATAATGGTAAGATTCTTTTTGCTAAATCAATATTATTTTCTTCATATAATGCTCTATAAAACAACATCCTCCAAAAATCCTGCTTATCTGAATAAAAAAACATTGATTTAAATTTCCATAAATAATTAGATGTATAAAAATAATGATATATTTGAGGTCCATTTTGAGGTATTTTAAGATTATCTGATAATTTTTCAATTGATTGTAAAAGAAATTTTTTTTCTCTCATATTAACAAATTTACTACAAGCTTCAGCCCATAATTCGATAAGCACATTATCATAACTTAAATCAGATTGTACTAAGAATAAATCTTCTAAAAAATCATAAATTTCATAGGAAATTTCAAATTTATTTCTGTCAATCGTATAATTTATAAACTGACGTATTTGAACAATAGCGTCTCCAAGAGATTGAAATTGTTTGATATTTTTAAAAAGACTTCTTATAACAATAATAATCCATGATGCCTCACCAATATTATTTAAATATTCAATGAGATTCACAAGATCTTGCTGAATTGCGTTGAATGATCTCTCATTTATAGAGATTCTACTTAAATTACTAAAATCATTCTTTAAATAATTTGGAATTCTATTTACTAAAATCTTATTCATAGCTTTTATAAAATCTTCAGAAGATTCTAAAAGATTAAATTTTATATTTACATTTTCAAGTATAATATAAAGAAAAAGAGATCTTTTTCCAGGTTCTAATTTATATATAATCCTTCCCATACTTTCCATTGCTAATTTGAAATAATCAGTGGGAATTACAGTCTTTCTTAAGAACATCAATAATAATTGCAATTCAATTAATTTTAAAGTATTATTCTGTTCAATCACTTTTACAGAATATGAATTAAGAAATTTAGATATTCCCTCGATTGATAGATCCTTTTTAGAAATGAATCTTTTCAATAAATCAGAAGCAAATTTATCGAAAAGAGAAAAATCTTCTAATTTTGAGAGATACGAAAAAAATCTCTGATATGCATCTATATATTTTATATAATCTAATCCTTCACTCTTACTTTTTATTTTAAGTGAATTTAGATACATCCACCAAGAATTTGATATGATAAGGATCAATTGGTGTTTTTTTTGAGCATCAAGCCATTCTTTTGTTTCTATATCAAAGTAAAGATCAAGAAATACTTTAGATGCCCAATGATGATTTCCTAATTGAAGGAGTTTTCTTCCATGAATAACATTATTTTGAAAATCGCTCAGAAATTCTTCTTTCTTTTCTTTATTGATTAACATATTATTTAGTACAATATATGATTTTTTTTTATTCTTGATTCATTTGATTTGGTTGTTCCTCTAAATTTGGGTTTTTTATCCAACCTTGTAATTTATTTTGAGAATATAAAATAGATGCACCAATCCAACTCATATTCTCTCTTCCAGATGCTGCTATTATTTCTATCTTTGAATGTAATTGCTCTGGAAAATATTTTTTTAATTCAAATGTCAATCTTTCTTTAATTCCAGGAAATAAACTATTTCCTCCAGAAATGATAATGTCGGATAAAAGATCTCTCCAATTTTCTCGATCCCAAAATTTTATAACTTTTGCAATCGCCTCTGGAAGGCTAATATAGTCTATATGGATTAATTTTGGATCAAAAAGAGGTTCAACAAGTTGAAATCTTTCAAAATTTATGTCGAATTTAGAATTATCTGGAAGATTGATCATTCTATTGTATTTAGTTAACCCTTCTTTTATTTTCTCTCTTTCAGCTTTAGGGTTCATTACACATATTCCCATTTTCTCTTTTATTTCTTTCGCTAAGTAATAATTGAGATAAATATTTTTACTCGCACCTCTCCCTTTCAACATTATACTAAGAAAAAAATTAGTTAGTTCTTTTCCTGCTATAGGAAAAATATCTCTAGCCATTATATTTGTAAATCCTCGATAAATAGATGATATATATGTTTTTGATTCTCCCATATTAATGATAATTCCATCAGTTTTTTTTAATGTTGATAGAATTGCTTTATCATCATTAATAAACAAAAGATAAGGAAAACTAAATTCTTGAAAAAAAATATTTTCATATTTATTTCTATCAATATCGGTCATAATAAAAGAAGAAACCAAAACAATCGGTTGTAAATATCTATAATCATCCGGAATCTTCAATTTTTCATAATGATAAAGAAAAAATTTTGAAAAGATATTATAGTTATTTTCTTTTTTAAATTCGTGAAGTTTAAGTATATTTTGATAAGTTAATGCTTCATTACCATAATAATATCCATCATCTTCATTAGACATAAAAATTTCTTCAAGACCGTCTATTACATCAGAATTGAAGATATAGTCTGTTCTATCTACATAAATACTTGGTGCAATAATATCTGGGAAATCATCACCAGCCCATCCCATTTTAAATTTATTACTTCCAATGTCTAAAACTAAGGGTCGAAGATACTTATCATTATCAGATGACATTTTTGTAATAAATAATAAAAAAAGAACTATATATACTTAATCTTAGTGAAATAATTCATCTGAAATTCTTTTTAGTTGGTACTCTTTTACTTGTAATTCTAATAATCCTAATACTTTCTTAAATTCACTAGACATATCTTGAATATTTACTTCTGCAATTCCTTCTATTTCATCTCTTTTAATTTTAAATTGTTCAAGATTTTCCTGAATACGTCCATATGATTGACTTATTTCTAAGACTAATTCCTCAGTATTTTTTTTTGTTATTTTTCTCATTTTTCTCAAGATTGAAAGAAGTGTAGAAATAGAGTTTTCCCAACGACTATATCTTTCACCATATCCTTCAAATGTTTGTGTAAAAAAACCACATAATTTGTCATAAAGGTCACTCTCTTTAGTTTTTTCTTTTTCAACATCTCTTAATTGAGCAGATTCTGATACTTGCGTATTGTTTTGAATTATTTTTCCATTTTCAATGGGTTCTTCTTTAACTAATTTTTTTCTTTCTTTAATTCTTTCTCTTTGAGCAAGGGGTGTTTCTTCAAGGGCATATTCTTCAGCAATTTCTTTAGCTTTCAGTTTATCATAAGAAAGATGAGGTTCTATTTTATTATCATCTTTATCTTTTCGTTGATAAGTTCCTTTACCTGTTGATAAGGAACCTAATAGACTATGTAAATCATCTCCAGTTTTTTCAGTTGATTTTAATGCTTCTTCCAATGAAGGTGTTTTTTTTTCCTTTTTCTTCTTTTCCTTTTTTTTTTTTGCCATAGTCCAATTTCACTTTTATTAGTTTTTAATATAATATCTGTTCTTCTATATTATCTTTATGAAATTAATATTTTTTTAATGTTTACAAAAAAAATTTGTTTTTTTTTCCCTTCTTAAAAGAAATATAAAATAGAATTTTAATATATTTTTAAAGTGGGACTATATCTACTTTTATAGCATCTCCCTCTTGAACTAACCTCTCTTTGAGTTCATTAAGAGGAATATTTGGAGTAGGACTTATAACAGTCCATAAAGCTGTTTTATTTTTCTCTAAAATTGCAGATTCCCCATACATTAAGGATATTCCTAAGCTTCCAAATGTTTCAGCAATTTTAGCTAATGATCCAGGTGAATCTGCCATCGTTATCTTTAGTTTAATAGGTTGCTGATCTTTATCTAAACCTGCAGGAGTAATCTTAATTTCTTTAGTTTCAGTATCTGCTACCATCATTAATTGAGTATCTAATGTTATTCCAAAACTTTTTCGAATAACGAGTGGTAATACTAATCTTCCTCGATCATCTATCGATATAATCCTTACTTCTTTCATGATTATCAAATAAATATATTAGAATTTTATAATATTAAATAGAATTGTCTATTTAAATATTTTATACTTCAGTGGATTGTTAATTAGTGAAATAATTCTCCCTATTATTGTTGTTTTAAAAACAAAAATAATTGAAGAGATTGATGGAGAAAATTAATTATATTATAGTTAAAATTATACCACAATAAAAAATTCATTTTCTAAAATTTGAATTTGTTATTCTAACGATAATTTAATTGAACAACATTCAGAATAGTATGAAAAGAAAATGAAATTAAAGAAATTAGA
>CAZBEU010000455.1:0-1625 GCA_964491005.1 uncultured archaeon
AAATTAATTTTAACTGATTCAAAAGATTTGGAAATAAATAGTTATATTGATTTAAAGGGAAATCTCCTAATAAACATTCTCCCAGGTACAGATATATTAGACTATATAAATGTAATTTCTTTTAATTTTTGTATAGACCTAATTCAATTAAAAGAATCAACTATAATTGAAAATTCAAGTGAATTTTTCGAAAATTTTTTCGAAATATTAGGCGATCTTGATAATCTTCTTAATGATCAATCAGATGAAGAAAATAATGAAAATAAGAAGAAAATTCTTCTTATTGATCAAAATCATAAATTGAATGATATTTTTGGTAATGAAAATCTATTAGATAAATTTTTATATTACTATAGAGATAAAAAAAATTTAAAGAAACTTCTGAAAAATAATGTTTTATTGATCTGGATCAATCATGATTATGATGATATTGTAAAAAATTCTGGTGAAATTTACGATGTTTTCGATGTTATGATAAATATTCCCAGAATAAATAAATTAGAACGAAGTCAAATTTTAAAATCATATATGGAAAAAAAGAAAAAAATTACTTTTGATATTGATCTTATAACAGAAATAACTGAAGATTGGGAAGTAAAAGAAATAAAGAAATTAATAGAGGTCGCAATCTTAAAACATCATTTAAATTCTGAATTAAATAAGCAAAGTAATGAAATTACTGAAATCATACAACAAATAATTGAATCAGGAGAATTTATTCCATCTTTTAAAAAGAAAAAATATAATAATCATAAAGAAAATAATAATCGATCTTACAATAAAAATCCTGAAGATAATAATTCAAATAATAAGGGGAATCATAGTAATAAAGATGTAAAAGATATAGTTGATAATATTAAATCAGAAAGATATTCTGATTTCATGTTAAATCAATTATATGAAAATGCTGCTTCAGAAAATTATAATCATTTAGTAATTCTGATTGATAAACTCTTTAAAAATGAACATTTAGACGAACCTGATAAAAGATTATTATCAAAATATCCTTTCATTTTAAACGATCCACCAGGAAAAGCGCAAATAAGCTTAGAAAAAGCTAAAAAGAAAATTGATCTTATAAAAAAATCATTTGGAAAATAAAAAAGGAGGGATTATCCATTGAATGTTCAATTAGAAGAACAATCTATTGTTAAAAAAAATAAATTTTTACTTAGGGGAAAAGTCCATATTACCAAAGTGATTTTAGAGAATTTTCTTTCTTTTAAAAGAGATGAAGTTGATTTTGATGATTCGAAATTTATTATTATATTAGGTCCGAATTGGTCTGGTAAAACTTCAATCTTTCAAGCATTAAAATTTGTGCTGGGAAGTAATGAACGTGATTTAAGATATCCAAAATGGTCTGATTTTATAAGACATGGACAAGATCATGCTATGGTGCAAGTAAAAATTAAGAATGGAAAGGAACTAATAGAAATTAGACGCACAGTAGTAAAAGAGCATTCTCCTTATTATTCATTAAAAAAAAAAGGATCAGAAGAATTTATTAGAGTTAAAACAAGTATAATTCAAGATATATTAGCTAATTTGGATTATAATCCAAATAATCATTTTGCTTTCGTTAGTCAAGGTCATATCGATGCTATTAAAGATTTAAAACCTGA
>CAZBEU010000456.1:0-1552 GCA_964491005.1 uncultured archaeon
AAAAACATAGAAAATAGCTTTAAAATTAAATCGAATTTAGGAAACAAAGAAATAAATAAATATACAATGGAAATTCATTTAGTGTTTTTTATATTTTCATATGGTTCTTTTAATCCTTGGTAGATGTTATTTATTTTCTCAATCCAATCAGGCATTTCTTTAGATTCTTTAGGATAATTTTGATAAAGCTCTTTAACTATTCCCATTTTTTTTGCCATTGTTCTTATTTTTAACATATATTTGAAAATATCCATTCCTTTTAATGCTTTTTTCAATTTTTCTGGGGCTGTCATTTCAAGAGCTCCTGTTAGCCCCGCACTCATAACATCGTTTTCTGTAATTATTTTACGATTTATAACAGCATTTAATACTTTATTTGGCATGATGTAAGCGTAAAGACGAAATATATCAAGAGCTGCATGGGTACAACCAATTTTATTATTATATTTTATATTATATTGCCATAAGCTTTGTTCAGAAAAATCATTGTTTTCATTTGCTTCAATTACTGTATCTGCTAAAAATACACCTGCTTCTAAATTAGCTCCAATTCCTCCCCCATGTAAAGGATTGACTTGAAAAGCAGCATCACCAACAAAAGCAAAATTATCAGTGACGAAAGAATTCATAGGTCTACGCATGGGTATTAGACCTCCACCCTCATGAATAACAGTATTATAGTTAAGTTCTGGAAAATTAGCAAAAAATTGATTATATTTTTCATGGAGATCAGAAGTCATTATCTTAATTCCTCCTATTCCTACATTGGCACTTTTCTGTCCACGTGGGAAAACCCAAGCATATCCTCCACGAGCTAGTTTGTGATCAAAATATATTTGGATAAGATCTATATCTTCTATATGGTTAAAATTATCTAAATTAATTATTTTTCTATATGCATATCCTATATCTACATTGCTGATTTCTTTCTCAGTCCATTTTTGTAAAAAATTGGGTATTTTTTTCCGTATGATACTATTAGCGCCACTGGCATCTGTAATAACATTTGCAAATATATCTTCAGATTCTTTAGTTTTTTTTGATTTTATTTTAACTCCAATTATTTTATTTTCCTTAATAATTAAATCTTTAAATACATAATCAGAAAATAATTCTGTTCCAGAGTCAATAGCTAAATTCAGTAGCCTTTGTCCAAATAATAAGCGATCCACCACATATCCTTCTTGATCGTGTAGAATAATTTTTGATTTTTTATTAGGAGGGTATAGGGCAAGACCAGTAATTTTTTGTTTGAGTTCTTCTCCTTTAGGATGGTCGAATCCAACTTTACTTTTTACAAAATCCATGTGATATTTGGCTAATGCATCCCCACATGTTTTATTTCCGATCTTTTGCTTTAGTTTTCGATCTATTAAAGCAATACTAAGTCCTTGTTGAGCGGCTCTACAAGCAGTCATAGCTCCCGCTGTTCCTGCACCAATGACTATAATATCATATTTCATTTTAATTAGCTTAGTTATGTCTATTAAACTAAATTATGTCATAAAGTAAGATAAACTTAAAAAGATTTTTGGAAGCCTTACGGACTATC
>CAZBEU010000457.1:0-4062 GCA_964491005.1 uncultured archaeon
TAGATTTATGAGAAGAAAAAGAAAAAAAAATAAATTTTTTAATTTAACACATCCATGAGGTAAATCTCTGTTCAAATTTTATTATCCAATCGATTATATCAATTCGTTTATCTGGAAAGCGATCTAATAGCCTTTCGATGTTATATAATGAAAAATGAAACCTTGACCTTAGGGGTCTATTTCCATTAAGAAATTTTCCATCTTCATATATTGGAATATTTACTGCCGGAAGACTTTCCTCAGATAATCCTTGAAAAGACCAATCATTAGTCTGATCCCAAGTTTCAGGATTGATATTTTGATCTGTGGGTAAACCAATACGAATTATAGATTCAACAGCAGAAACACTTTTTCCACCAGGATAGATTTCCGTACCACTATAATCTATTATTACATAAAAAGTAAAAGCACTATAATGGATTAATCCAGATATTTCAACTGGAACATCAGATTCCATAAGCCGAACACTAACACTATCCACAGAATAACCTGCTTTATATACTTCAACTAAATTTACATAATAACGATATGATAAACTATCAGCGATTCGAGCTGGCCAAGCTGCATGACTAACCATTTTTACACTTATTTCAGATTCAAGATCCAAGTTAACTGGCTCTACATAATCTGGATTTTCGATAAGAACAGTTCTTCCAAGATTTATATTATCAATATATAGATTAGTATTATCTATACCCATGGTAAATTGTAAATCTACATTATTTTCATTAGCTTGACTTACAGAAAATGTCCATATATATCGTGTCATTTCTGTAGTTAAAGCGAAAGAAGTACCAGTAACCCAAGCGCCATCTATTTGAATAGCAGGTTCGATAATTCGATCAGCTACAGCACGAGCATCAAAGCTAAGTGTATATTCTGTATCAGGTATAAGAGTCAATCCACCTTGTCTAATAAGTACATGCCAATTTGCTGTACCTGCATCTGAAATATTTACTGCAACTTCGCCATCTATAACATCAGTAGTAAAAACAGCAGAACTCCAACCTAATGAGTTATACCAAGGTTCAAAACCATCTGAAAAATCTCCATTTGTAAGAATTTGTTCTGCTGCACCTAGTTCTATATTATCGAGATATAAGTTGGTGTTATCCATACCCATTACAAACTGAACATCTACGTTATTCGCGTTTGCTTGACTTACAGAAAACGTCCAAGTATATCGTGTCATCTCTGTAGTTATAGCAAAATTAGTACCAGTAACCCACGCGCCATCAATTTGTATGGCCGCTCCAATATTTCGATCAACTACAGCACGAGCATCAAAACTAAGTGTATATTCAATATCTGGTCTAAGAGTTAATCCCCCTTGTCTAATTAATACATGCCAATCAGCTGTACCTGCATCTGTAATGTCTACTACAACTTCACCATCAATAACATCAGTAGTAAAAACAGCAGAGCTCCAACCTAATGAGTTGTACCAAGGATCAAAACCATCTGAAAAATCTCCATTTGTAATAATATCAGTAAGTACAGGAACTCTTAAAGTTGGAGGTTGTTCAATATCAATAACCTTACTTTCTATTACGCTTATATTACTAATATATATATTAGTACTATCTATACCCATGTTAAGTTGTATACGCGCATTTTCATCGGTAAGCTCATTCATAGTGAATGTATGAGTGAATGTATTTATATTTGTAGATAGTTCAACAGTAAAACCACCATAATTGGTATAGTCACCTCCTTCTTCACCTATACTTGCTTCGATCTCTCGAGAGGCGGCAGCACTAGCACTAAAGCTAATAATATATTCGCCTCCTTGTTCAATTATTAATCCTCCTTGCACAAGTTGTACATGCCAACTTTCTGTACCTGCTGTTGTCATTTCTATTGCAAGTTCACCTTCTGTAAATGTAAAAACTGCATCTGCTCCTTGGTTATAAGTTTCTGAAGTACTCCACCAATTACTTCCTTCTGAAAAATCTCCATTATGTAGAATTTCACCACGTGGTATTTTAGGACCACTTACTTTGGCTTCTGTAAAGAACTCATCTAGCCTCTCTTCTTGTGGTGTGAAATAATTTTTTGGAAATTTTGAGAGTGGTATTCCACCATATTTTGTTGTTAAATAAGCTAAAGCGCCTATTAATCCAGAATTATAATCACATGCAACTTCAGTTTTTTGATAATCTCTTCTAAGATCTTCCCATTCATCGTTTATTCCAGGCCCACCAACTAGAGCTCCATATAAAATATGTCTGGTCTTCTCTGGATAATCTATACTATTGTCCCAAGATCCATGAGCTGTTCTATGATGCGGATTTTTAGGATAATTATCGCCAAATCCAATCATATAACTAATCTCTTTAGGATTATCACCTAATATATAATTGATTTGACTTTCCATAAATTCATCATAGATTGATGATTTGCTTGGTGTACATAAGTCATCAGAAGCCCAGATTGAGGCTAAAAATGCTGCATTAGCACTATATCTTAATGATCCCCATTCACCTGCCCATGCAAGACCTCCCGGAGTATAAGGCATTCCTCCTCCTGGGAGCCAAAAATCAAGAGTAGATTCAATTGCGTCAATATATATTTGCTCTTCTGTTATTTGAGCTAAAAGAATCTGAGTCATATAAATCATATTATCCCAATCATGAACTCTTTCAGGTCTTATCTCTATATTAGCTAAATTTAGTTCAGCCTCAACAAGATATGATAGATCACCTGTATTAAGGTATAGTAAAACACCAGTAGCAGCTAATTCATCCCAAAATCCACTCCATGATCTATAGAAATCTCCAGTAATTTCATTATAATAATCATCATTTTTTGTTGCAGAACCAAATTCATACAGTTGTTTAGCATGATCTAGACATTCAACAGCATAGTAAGGTTGTTCGTCTTCAAAAATAATGGCAGCAAAAGCTAAAGCAGCAGCTGAAGCAGCAACAGGAGTTGTTGCCATATTTGTCATATCTGCTTTAAATGAAGGACGATCTACAAATTTATCAACGACTTCTGCTGGACCCCACCATCCATGATCAGTATGACCATCTCCTACTTGGAAATAAAACTCATTAGGACCAGTATGACATTTTATTAAATAGTCAGTACCCCATTTTATGGCATCAAGAGCCTCATCTAGTTGATTCATTTTTTTAAACGCATCCTTAAATTCATAAATACTCCAAGCTAGGGTTGCCATTGTAGAAGCCATTGGTAAATTAAACTTAACATGATCACCTGCATCAAAGTATCCTCCCGTAAGATCAACACCTACATCAGCACCATCATTTAAGCATGAATCACCCCGCCAAATAACAGGATTATCTTTAGGTAATTTTCCTGAACGTTGTTCCATATAAAAATAGATTGCTTTTTGTAAAGCTTCACCATAATTATAGGGTGAATCTTTAGACATATAGTAATGATCCTTTCTGAAACTTGACCAACATGCAGAAGCAATAGGTATAATTGAAGTAGTGAGCAGCATAACCAGTATCATGCTTACTATAGCTATTTTTTTGTTTTTTAATTTTAACATATTTATATTCCCTTTTTTATGTATAAAATAAGATATAATTAGTTATTCCTTGTGATATTTAAAGGTTAACATAATTATTAGGATACTTGTACTAAAGAAATAGTATTTTGTTTACACAAATTGAAATTCTGAAATCATAATTCCATCAATAAACAAAATAATCTAAAATTATGTGAAAAAAAAGTTATTTTATTGTTAAAACTCAAAAAAGATTATTAATCTAAATAAAAAGAATATATCTTGTTTCTTTAAAATAATTTTTATCAATTACAGCAAAAAAAAACACCCTCCTTTACAGTACCGAGTATTTTTTAATTATTAAATTTTTATCACCCTGTTTCAATCAATGAATATTCTGGAATTATAAACTTTTTTTTCAGAGATAGTTTAATCCATTTAATTGATAGTTGAACTAACACGTTTCTTGGAAGATCTTGAGAATAACATTTCAAGGATCTAACCCAAATTAAAAAACATTGCCAGCAATTCCATGCTTGTATTGAAACTAAGAAAAATAAGAGCCGAGTACTTAGAATCTT
>CAZBEU010000458.1:0-13205 GCA_964491005.1 uncultured archaeon
TAGATAAAGATAATGGTAAAGCATTATCAATTGAGAAAGCAAAAGAATATGCTGAGAAAAATAATTTAATTATGATCAAAGGAAACGATATTTTAAAAGTTTACGAGAAATTTAAGAGAGAGAATTGATAATGAAGGTAAATATTGGTGTTGCAGATACCACATTTGCTCGTGTAGATATGGGAAAGATTGCAATTAATGAAATAGAAAATACAACAACTAAAGCATCTATAATAAGATATACAGTACCAGGTATGAAAGATCTACCAGTTGCATGCAAAATATTATTTGAAAAATTTGATTGTCAAATCTGTATTGCTTTAGGGATGCCAGGTCCTGAAGAAAAAGATAAAATATGTGCTCATGAAGCAAGTCAAGGGATTATCAACTGTCAATTAATAACAGGAAAACATATAATTGAATGTTTTGTTCATGAAGATGAAGGAAATACCCCTAAAGAATTAATTGAAATATGTGATAATAGAGCAAGAGAACATGCTCAAAATATATTAAAATTATTATTTGATAAAGAATGGTTAGTAAAAAGAGCTGGAATGGGCCTTAGACAAGGCCATCCAGATGTAGGACCTATTAAAAAATAAAATAGTGAAAAAATATGAGTGAAAAAAAAATAAATATAGGTATTGTTGTTGGAGAATTTCATTATGATATAACTGAAAATATGATGAAAAAGGCAATAGAACATGCAGAATTTCTAGGTTGTAATGTCTTAGATGTAGTTAAAGTACCAGGAAGTTTTGATATGCCTTTAGCAATAAAAAAGTTATTATCTAAAAGTGAAATTGAAGGTGTAGTTTGCATAGGAGCAGTTATTACAGGAGATACTGATCATGATCAAATTGTTGCTCAGCATGCAGCAAGAAAAATGGTCGATTTATCTTTAGAATTTGATAAACCCGTATCATTAGGAGTCTCAGGTCCTGGAATGACTCGTATGGAAGCTGTTGAACGGATTGAAGATTTTGCACGACGTTCTGTAGAAAGTGTTGTTAAAATGATTAAAAGATTAGCAAAAATAAGCTAAATTTAGTGTGATCTTATTGATTCAAATAACAACGATTCAGATTGATAACTTTGGGCCATTTACAGAAGATTTAGGTAATAATAGAGAACATAAAATTCAATTATTATTGTCAGAATTGTATATATTCCTACAAAAATGCTTTAACAAATACAATAGTCTTGTTTTTTCTGCATCTAAAGATATTTTAATAGCAGTAACAAATGGTATTAGTATTGAAATGCATCAAGAAATTATTAATAAAGTTAAAGAAAATTTCCCAATAACAATAAGTATTGGTATAGGTATTGGGAGAACGCCTCTAGATGCTCAAATAGAATCATCAAATGTTTTAAAACCTTATGGGAGTGCGCAATCTTCGAGAAAAAGTATACTAGCTCATAATGGTAAAAAGATTCCAATCAATAGTAATATCAAAGTTGCTCATATTGATATTAATTTTTATACAAAATTAGCGACTGATGCAAATCCATTCTATATAAATTATATTTCTTTAAATAAGAGTTATGCAACGTTAATGGAATATTTTAAAGAAATCAATTCTCTTTGTTTCTTTAATGGAGGAGATAATTTTATCTGTATCTGTTCAAATGATGTAGAACGTTCAGATATAAAAAAAATTTTAAATAAATATGAAGAAAAATATAAACCTTGGAAATTAAAAGTAGGAATAGGTCAAGGAGAAAATATTTTAGAAGCTATATCAGAAGCAAATATCTATTTGCATGAAATAAGAAAAGGACACAATCAAGAAAAAATATTAGGTATTTAATTATCTCTTTCTTTTTTTTCAATTAATTTAAAGTGTTTTATTACTATGAAGAAAATATTTTTTATTCCTATCGGAAGTTTTGAACAACATGGACCTCATTTACCTCCAGAAACAGATTATTTAATAGCAAAAAAAATAACAAAAGCAATTGCAAATGATTTTTCAGAGAAGATACTTAAGGGAATAAAAATAGGTATATCAACGGAACATATAGAATTTAATATGACTAAGTCAATAACACCAGAAATTTTTATTAACAAAATTAAAAAAGTCGTTAGTAAAATAGGAAAAAAATCAATATTGATAATTATTAATGCTCATGGGGGAAATATTGAAACATTAAAAGAAATCCAACATTTATTTCAAAATCAAATAATTATTTTAAATACTTTTTCATTAGTTAAAGAATCCTTGAAACAACATAGAACATCTGAAATTGGAGGTATTTGTCATGCTGGAGAATTTGAAACTTCTTTAATGATGTATTTATATCCTAAAAAAGTAAAGATTCAAAATTTAAAAAAAAAAGATATTTTTTATGTTCCTTCTCTTGACCCTAATTTCGAAAATGAAAGACCTAAAGATTGGAAAACAATTCAATTTTCTAAAAGTGGTGTTTTAGGAGATCCTTTTCATGCTAATAAAAGAAAAGGAAATATATGGTTTGAGAATATTGTTAACAATGCGTTAAAAGAGATTAAATTAAGTTTCAGATAGAGAATTCTTTTTAAAAACATATCTTCTATCTAAGAAGAATTTTGTAATGTATCCAATAGATAAAGCCACTACTAAACTTATCTCTAATGGAGTATGAAAGGCATTTGTAAATAAAAATTGAATTCCAATATTTTCAATTGTAGTTAATATTGCAAAACCAAAGTATTTTAAAAATTCAATTGAAGTCTCCTTCAATTCTATTTCTTTCTTCTTAAAAACTAGAAATTTATCTAAAAAGTATTTGATAATATATGTAATTCCAACAGCTACAATAGATCCAATTAATTCGGGCATATTATATGGATCCGTAGAACAATAGAAGGCATAAATAAAATCATTATCACCCCAATTATCAAGAACCCATGGATATATAAATAATATATTTATTTTTTGAATAAGATAATTTAAGATTATCATTAAAAAAGCAAAAAATAGATATAATGTCATTTGTCTTTTAATATTATCAACATCCTTTTTCATTTTATTCCACCTTTTTGATATTAATGTTTTAAAGAATTATTTGAAGATTATTTGTAGTTTAAATTAATTTTATGAATCTAACTTATTTTTCCAACTAGATTCTTCAGAATCGTTAATATCATTGTTAGATTCAAAAGAATTAGAAAGATGATCAGCTATTTTTTGATTATTTGGAGATAAAGTATTATTACCTCCCATCATTCCCATAATTTCTCTTAGAAATGATGCAGATTTATCATCTTTACCCACTTTTTTTTTATAAATTCTAAATATAATATATATTATTAAATTAAAACATAAAGAACATAAAAAATATATCGCAAACCATCCACTCCCTAAAATCCATAAAGGAAAGGGAAGAAGACCACTACTATACGGAGCATAAATTATCCATAAAACAGCGATTATACCGATGAAAAGAAAACATCGAAGACACATAGGTAAAAGCGATTTTTTCATCATTTGGCTTGTTAATGATTTTATGTCTATTTGTATTTGCATTAACATTTGTGGATCTCCAATTAAACGAGCATTAGAGAAACGTCCTTGAAGATTTCGTGCTTTTTCTCGATATTTTTTCATATCTTTACCAGTCAATCCAAATACTTTATTGAAAAATCTGCTAAAAATAACAATACCTAGAGTTATAAACAATACTTGAAGAATAATAGAAATAGTTTCAGCTGACATATGTATGCACTATTCTTTGAAATTGTAAATCAAAATTAAATTTTTGTATGAAATTATTTTAATGAGATTTATTTAAACTTGCCATAGTTCCATCGAATTTTAAAAAAGGTATTAATAATCTAAGACATTATAAATTTATTTTAAATTACCCTTAAAGAAATTTTTTACATATTTTTCATATATTGTTCTTCTATCTTTCAATAATGATGCAGTAATACTACATCCTAATCTACACCCATCGCAGAAACTATAATCATCATGTTTTTTCATAATATCTGTTGCTTCTTTTGAGTTATAAATTGAATAAATTGGATTTTTTAATGCATTATATCTTTTTATAGGATGAATCTTACAAGGAAAATCAATAAACCCGTCATGTCGTACAAATAAATAAGCTTCAGCTACGCGACAGCGAACAATTTTTTGATGTTTTGGATTTCCTCCAAATCCACCACTTTCTATAATCTTAATACTATAATTATCTGTAAGGAGGCTTTTATACTTGGTTTTTAGAAGTCTTACCATTTTTGCCCATAAATTTAGATCAGGAATAATTGAAGAAATATCATCAATTTTATACTTTTCTCCATTATATTTTCTGATTATATCTTCACATGGATATAATTCAATTAAACAGTTAAATTTTTTAGCTAGTTCACATAAATCTGGCATATATTTTAAATTCGTTTTCATAACATTTGTACTTATAATTACTTTAATCCCTTTTTTATTCGCTAATTTAATAGTATCTATTACTCTATCAAAAACCTCTATTCCTCGATTTTTATCATGTAAGCTGGCAAAGGGATAATCCAATGATAAAAGAATATAATTTAATCCTTTTAATTTATCTTCTTTTAATAATAATGGGAGAAGATATCCATTTGATGCAAGTCCTGTTATAAGTTTATGAACAACACCTGAATGATAAATAAGTTCTGGAAGATCTTTTCTTAGAGTTGGTTCCCCTCCAGTAAAAGTAAGAGACAATATTCCTAAATCTGCTATCTGATCTATAATTGATTTAATTTGATTTGTTGTCATCTCTTTTTCTTTTAATGAATTAGGAATTCCAGGTATAGCACAGAATTTACATTTAGCATTACATCGGAGTGTAAGTTCTATTTGGGACGAATATGGTATTTTTCTGAACGTTAACGTGTTTAAAAGATAGTTCCTTACATATTTCCACATAAAAAATCTTACACCTAAAATAAAATTAATAATGTATAAAACAGACTCATTTTATAATATTGATATTTCATATTATAAAACTATTTTTCTTATTCAATATTTTTTTTATAAAATGCCAAATTTATTTCAAGATAACTTTTCTCAGAGAAGAAAGAGATTTTTATCAATAAAGTATAGTACAAGCCTTAAAACCATATTATCGTATTTATGGGACTATAAAGGCTTGTTTTACTTAGTTGTAATAATGGGATTGATAAATTCCATTTTATTTTTAGTTTCGCCCATATTACTTGGTCCTATTTTGGATATATTAGTCGATCCTTCAAATCTAATTGAAAATGTATATCCAATTTTCATTTTAGTAATGATTATTCAATTAATTGTAGCATTATTAATGGGTATAAGAGTATATATAAACAGATGGATTGGTGCTAATGTGATTTATAAATTACGTAATGATTTATTTTCCACAATTCAAATAATGAGTTTTAGCTGGTTAGATCTTACAAAAACAGGAGAATTATTATCAAGGACGACAAGTGATGTAAATTTATTAAAAGAATTCTTAGGTAATAATCTACAAATGTTTGTAAGACAGTTATTTACATTTATTTTCAGTTTTGTTGTACTTTTTTTTATAAATTTTGAATTAGCAATTTATGCAATCTCCGTTAGTCCAGCTTTATTTTATGTTTTAATTAAGTTTCGAAAAAATATAAGGCCAATTTTTAGAAAATCTCGAGAATCATATGCAGAATTAACACATAATATACAAGAGAATATCCAAGGAATAAGTGTTGTAAAGGCATTTTCACAAGAAGAACATGAGCTTGAAAAATTTTCTTTATCAAATCAAAAATATTATAATGATTCAATGAAAATAATAAAAGTACAGGTTATTTTTGACCCACTCATTTATTTGATAGATAGTATAGCATTTTTAATTGTATTAATACTTGGTAGTTATTTTGTCTATGAAGGAAAGATTACATTTGGAGAAATTTTCTCATTCATATTGATAATGAATTTTTCAGTTGAACCTCTTTATTTTATTTCAAGATTTCTTGGAAATATGCCTCAAATAAGTGAAACATGTGAAAGAATTGTTCATATTTTAAAATCTGAACTAAATCTTCAGGAAAACGAAAATGCTAAGGATATACCAACTATTAAAGGTGAAATCATTTTTGAAAACGTCTCCTTTAGATATAATGTTGATAGTAAACATAATGTATTAGATAATATTAGTTTTAGAATAACCCCTGGCGAAACTATAGCGATTTTAGGATCTACAGGTTCAGGAAAATCTAGTTTAGTAAAACTTATACCTCGTTTTTATGATGTATCTAAAGGAAGGATTTTGATTGATGGTATAAATATAAAGGATGTAAAATTTAAATCATTACGGAAACAGATAGGTTATGTCTCCCAGGAGAAAATCTTATTCAGTAGAAGTATTAAAGATAATATATGCTTGGTAAATAAAAGTTTAACGGATGAGGAGATTGAAAAAGTATCCAAAATCGCTGATATTCATGATTTTATAGATAAAGATCTTAATAAGAAATATAATACAAAAGTTGGCGAAAGAGGTTTAACACTTTCAGGGGGTCAAAAACAAAGAATTGCTATAGCACGGGCTATTGCTGTTAAACCTAAGATTCTTATTTTAGATGATTGTTTTTCATCTGTAGACGTAGATACAGAATATAAAATACAAAAATCCTTAAAAAAGGTTATAAAAGATACAACAACCTTTCTAATCACACAAAGATTAAGTACAGTCAGGCATGCAGATAGAATATTAGTTCTAGAGAGAGGAAAAATTGTTCAATTTGGAAGTCATGAACAGTTAATAAATGAAGAAAAAGGTATTTATAAAAAATTATATTTAACACTTCAAATAGAGGAAAGATCCAAATGATCCTAAAGAAAAACAATATAAAAGAAAAGAAAAGTGATTTAAAAGCATTATATATAATTAAACGTCTGATAAGATATATAGGATCTAATAATAAAAAATATACAGCTCCATTGATTATTTTAATGATTCTTAATCTTTTTTTTAACTTATGTTCTCCATTAGTATTTCGTCATTTAATTGATGTTGGAATTGGAAATGCAATAGGAGGAGGAACTGGTGGAAATATTGACATTATTATTTTTGATGGGATTCTTTATTTTATTTTAACGCTCTTAATTGTATTAACTCGGATTTTACAAGGATATATTATTCAGAAACTTGCGACAATAACAATGTATAACCTCAGATATGAAATTTTCACAAAATTCCAATTTCTAGGATTAGATTATCACGAAAATTCTAATAATAGTGCTGGAAAAAAAATTTCTTATCTTACGAATGATGTCAATACCATTCAAGAATTAATCGAAAGTGGTCTTTTAGTTATCATTGGTAATTTCTTTTCTATAATAGGGGCTTTAGGGTTTATGATTATATTAAGTCTACAATTAACATTAATATTATTCATAATTGTTCCTATATTTGGAGTAATAGGAGGCACTGTTTTTAAAAAAGCTAGAAAATATTATAGAGATTTAAGAGAAAAAATATCGAAGGTAACTAGTGCATTTGATGAATCTGTTTTAGGAATGAGAGAAATTCAATCTTTTGCAATTGAAGAGGAAATGTTTAATGAATTTAACGAGGCAACTAAAAATGAAAAAAAAATATCCTTAAAAGCAGCAAAATTAAATGCAATTATCCCGGGATTGATAATTTTTGTATTTACTACTGGGATTGGTATCTTATTTTTTACAGCAGGGATTTTAATAAGAGATAATATAATCACAATAGGAACACTTGTTTCTTTTATTTTTTATTTATTTCAGTTCTTTGAGCCTTTAAATGCTTTAATTGGGTTTTTTACAATATTACAAAATGCTTTAGCAGCAGGGGCACGAATGATTGGTTTAATCGATACATACCCGTCTATAAAGGAGACTTTTAATCCTATTAATCTAAAAAACATTCAAGGTGAAATTGAATATAATAATATTAGTTTTTACTATAATAAAGAAAATCCTGTTATTAATAATATAAATATCAGAATAAAAGCAAAGGAAAGATTAGCACTAGTTGGTTATACAGGTGCAGGAAAAAGTACTTTTATTAAACTATTAAATAGATTTTATGATCCTATTGACGGGAATATTACGTTAGATGGAGTAGAACTTAAAAATATTTATCTTAAGAATCTAAGATCCAATATTGGGGTTGTTTTACAGGAAAATTTCCTTTTTTCAGGTACTATTTTAGATAATATAAAATATGGAAAATTAAATGCAACAGATGAAGAAGTAATTAATATTGCTAAACAGGTTAATGCACACAATTTTATTATTGATCTTGAAAATGGATATCAAACATTAGTAGGAGAAAGGGGAAGTCACCTTTCAGAAGGAGAAAGACAATTAATAGCTTTTGCAAGAGCACTAATAGGAGATCCTCCTATTTTAATATTAGATGAAGCAACTTCTGCAATTGATCCCTATAGTGAACTCTTAATCCAAGAAGCTTTAGAAAAGATTTTAAAAGGACGAACAAGTATTTCAATTGCTCATAGACTATCAACGATTATAAATTCTGATAGAATTTTGGTTATGGATAAAGGAAAAATAATTGAAAAAGGTTCTCATGAAGAATTGATGAAAAAAAATGGATTTTACCATCACTTATTTGAGCTACAATTTAAAGATCCTTATGAGAAATCCTGATTTATGCAAATTTTTTTGTAATTATCATTTCAAACGATAAAAAAAATCATTTCTTATTTAAACTAATCTAATGATCTGAAGTTTAAGATGTAAATAGAACAATTTGCATAAAAAAATATTAAAAAATTATAATTTAATTTAAGCTGGAAAGTTGTAAGAACATTTTTTACAAGTAATCTTTTTCTTATATATCTTTATTCCTCCCATTTGATGGATTGGGGGTTGAGATCTATCTTCTCGCTCATCAAAATCAGTTCCTCCGCATTCAGGACATACTCGTCTTCCTTCTACAGGAGGAGCTACTTTAAGCCTTTCTTCTTCTTTCTGTTTATCTATAACTTCAGAAGGTTTTAATCCTCCCGGAGCAGTTTCTGCAGCAGGAGCCGGTGTTGATGCAACTGGAGTTGGTTCAGGCTCTTTTGGAGCAGTAGAAACACTTGAACTGGAATCTAGTACTTTATCTAATTTATTATTTATGGTTTCAAGTAATTTTATTACTTTTTCTTCAAATTCACTCAATAGTTTTCTCCTCTTTTAATTGGAGTAGATTAATTTTAATTAATAATCTTAGAATCATCTTAAATATTTTAGTAAAAAGATAATAATAAAAAAAAACAAAATTATAATCTGTTTTTTGGAATATTTACACTATATACTCCTATAGCATGATCTTTTCTCATTTCATACAAGGATATACCAACACCATAAGCCAATATTTTATCATTTGGTATTAGTTTGATAAAAATAAGTTTATTTATCTCATTTTCAGTACTATTCTCAAAAATTTTATTGTAAGAGCTTCTTAGTAATCTCTTTTTTACATAACAATTTTTAGCTTCTTCATCTCTAATTGATATTATTTCTGCTTTACCTCTAAATTCTACTGTTGATGATGGTACAATTCTTAAAATATGATGAGGGAAGGGAATGATGAATGATATATTTGGATTAATTTTAATATTTCTTATTTTCTTTGTCTCTAAAGATGTTATCATATAAAGAGATAATTTTGATTTTGGTGGAGATAAAACATACCATATACCTGTAGAATTTGGAAAATTATTTTTATCTATAGTGCTTATTATTCCAAAAGTCATTTTTCGAACATTTTTTTCAATTATATTAAATAATTCATCATTTGTTTTTATTTAGATCAGCCTTTTTATTTTGTTATATGATAATTAGAGACCTCTACAACAATATTTAAGTTTTGCGAAATACTGAAATACCTAAAGACTTAAAATTTAATTTAATTTTACTATGATTATAGCAAGAGGAAATAATATGATTAGTGAATTAAGGAAAAAATATTTAAAATTACTTGGAGAAATTTATGTAGAATATGGATTTCCTGAAATAGTTGGTTGGATTGATGGCATAATTGCTATTGAAAGCAAACCATTAACACAATCAGAAATATCGAAAAAACTTTCAAACATAATTAATAGAGATGATGCTTTTACCTCAGTTTCTTCAGTTAATAGAGCAATAAAATATTTAGAAGCATACGGAGCTATAAGAAAAAAGGGAAATCGAAAAATAGGATATAAATATTCATCTAATGAAGAAACTCTCTTTATAGGAGGCTTTTTACAAAATTTTATCATAATGCATTAATTATGGATAAGAAAAATTTCACTCTTACAGAAAAATAAGGACCTTCTAAAGGATATTCCTCTTTCTAAAGCAATTAAATATTATAAGAAATGTTCAAAACTTATAGCAGAGGTACTTAAAAAATCACTAGAAAACCTAAAAAAAAAGTAATGAGATTCTTATTTTCAATTTATTAATTTTTTTGTCTCATTGGAGTAAAAATATCAAAAAATTCTCTTTTCAATTTAGTATTTAATTGAAATTTTATTATTATTTTATTTCCTGAAAGAGTACTAGCATGAATATTATTAAAAGATTCTCCAAATCCTGTAAAAACAACAATATCCCCATTCTTTAAATTAGAATCTAATTTATCATTGTTTTTCACCCGAAGATACATTCCGGGTTTAATATCATATAAATTATTAATATTATGAATACTTGAAAATGAATATGTGCCTGCATATTGCTCAATAACATAGTCATATAATTGTTTTAAAGGTTCATTTTCTATTTCTACAACTTCTCCTTTTATTCCTCTTTTAGCAATTAAAAGAGCCGCAATAGCATGATCGACAAAACCTTTACTTTTTACTTCACTAACTAATTTACCTTGCTGTAAATGAAAAATAGCTTCCTTAGTTGTCTTATACTCATCTACGAGAAATATTTCTGGTGGTTTAAAATATTTTTTACTTGAATTATTAAATTTAGATATCTGTTTATCTATTTTATCTTTTGAAAATAGATGCTCTTCTTTTTTTTGATTTGGAATGTTAAAATATTCTATTAATAAATCGATAATGAAATCAGAACCAGGACCATTCCCGATAAAAATTCTATTTATTAATTCTTTTTCATTTCCAAGGAACAGATCTAATTCTTTTTTAATGATAGAAATAGCACCTAAGCGAGCTTTTGCATTTTCGATTTTACTTTTAAGATTTACATACCATAAAGAAGGGAGTTCTGATTTCTCTATTAAGCAAAATCCAAAATGTCTCGTCCCAGGATCAACTGAAAGAACTCTTCCAGTTTGTTGGAAATTAAAAATACTTATTTCGGCTTTACCATTAGAAGTCTTCATAAGTGAGTTAAAAAAGAGTTCAAACTGTTCATTTTTAATCTGTAGAAAGAAAATATTTGTATTTGATTGATACAATACCTCAACATCATATTTTTGAATAATAGGATAGATCTCATGAATATTTTCAATTTTTACAATTACATCTTGATGTGGAATAATTTTAATTAACTTAACTTTCTCTATAGCCTTAGCTATAGCTTGAGCAATATTATCTTCATTATTTCCAGAGAGAACATCAACATGTAAACCATCTAAATGAAATGCTTCATATGCGGCAGATGAACCTAAAATATCATAAATCTTCTTTTCGTTGGTACTATTTCTGGTTATTGTTAAAATTCTTTTAAATCTTGGTGCAATTTTCACTTGAGCTCCATTGGATTTACCAGTACTCTTTTTATTTATTGTTATTATTCCTTTTATTTTAGTTCCAATAATCTTAAAATTAATTAATTTCTCTAAATTTTCTTTAATAAAGTCAAATTGAACATCACCTAAAACCTGTATATTGATATCTTTTTTATCAATATAAAAATTAAATGATGGAATTATTGTTTTTAGATTTTCTAGAATTTCAATGCCCATTTTGAATTTAAAAGGATCATTAATATGGATAAAATATTCCTTTCTTGGTTGGATTTCAGACATTAAACCATTAATTTTACTAGAAATGAAGTTTCCTCTAATATATTTTGTCCCTAAATCAAATTTTTTGTTAAGATTTAAAGAAATTTGAATAATTTCCCCTTCAGTAGCAACTTCTAAAGATTGATTATCTAAAGAATACATATGCTTAACTCTTAGTTTTTCAGTGATATAACTATTAGTTTTAATTATTCCAGAAAGAATTCCTATACTAATCAAATCTCCCAATCCCTTTTTATAATCATATCCTAAAATGATAAATTTAAGATCTGAATTGGAATTTTCTCGTCTTTTATAATATAATTGTATTCTTTTAATTAGATTTTCTATGCCTATATTTTTTTTTGATGAGGTTTCAACAATAGAATATTGGTCTGTTGTTAATTGTTCTAAGTTATGTTTAATTTTTTTTACAGTTACATTTGGTAAATCCATCTTTGTCCCAACAATTATCATAGGTATTTGCATTTTAGTAGCTATATCAAATAACCAGTATGTACGTGCTTTAAATCCTTCATTGGCTGCAACTACTAATACTAAGACATCAGCAAATTCTAAACCTAGAGCAATACTACCTTGAAAGTCAATATGACCTGGAGAATCTAAAAAATTTAACAATAAATTTTCTTTTTTAAGATAAAATTGAATGACTTTAAGGGATACAGTTGTACCGTGATTTAATTCAAAATCTAATTTATCTGGAAATTTACCAACTATAGCATTTATCAAAGAACTCTTACCATGCTGACTATGACCTGCAATTAGAATATTTAAAACTCTTCTATTCATTACAAGTAATTAAAATAATCCATTGAGGAAATATTTTTGGTTTAAAAAAAGATTTTAATCTACTAAAAAACCAAGTTTTTTTATCAATTATCTTAAAAATTATAAAAAAAAAATATTCTAATTTGATTTATTATTAAACATAGAAATTATAATTAATTTCTTTATAATCTATTATCAAAATAAATATATTTTAAGGTATAAAAATAACATCTATGGAAAAAAGAAAAATTGATGATTCAGAATGGTTAATACCAAAGTCAGATATCTCATTTGATTATCTTTCAAAATTTAATAGAAATATGGGAATATTACATCTTATTCAAGGTCTACTTATGGTTATATTTGGTTTTCTCCCTCAATTAGCATTCAGAATAGATGTATATACAACATATATCAAATTTGTTTTAGGACCTCCAAACACTATAGAACCAAATCCAGAGATTCTCTTTTCAATTT
>CAZBEU010000459.1:0-1637 GCA_964491005.1 uncultured archaeon
AATCCAAATTTTCTGAATTGCTTTTATCAAAATCTACAGATTTTTTTTTCTCCGACTTTGGAAGTATGGAATTAGGTTGTAAGACTTAAAATAAATAACATAAGAATCATTTCCATTATTCAATCATATCTCTTTTGGTTATTATCATCTAATTCTATTAAGTTTTTGTCTTCTTTTTCTATCTCCTCTTTCATTTCATTATAAAGTTTGAAATACATTGAACTTATGGTTGTTGGAGAATTTATTATTTCGTTTTTAATAGATGTGTAATCAGATTCATTATGAAAAATATTTTCTAATTGATTTTTAATACCTATAGAAATATTGTCCTTAGATATTAATAGAAGAGATTGTTCTTTGTCTTTAATAAATCTATTAGGAAAATTTGAAAAGTGTTTTTCTATTAAGCAATAAGCGGATTTATACTTATCTGTATCAGTACAAGATATTTTTAAAAATCTTTGAAATTTTTCCTCAAATTCGTTAGTAAAATTACTGACTAATTTTCTTAACAATTTTGATGATTTGGAAGTTAATAATCCAACTGTTATGTATTGTCCTTCATTAAAGATGAGAATTCCCTGATTTAATTCAATATCCAATAATTCTCCTTTATCAATAATTTTTTCACTCATAATTTGGACTCGATTTAAAAATCCTATGAAAATAACATCATTTATATTGGATTTAGACCAATTATGGGTATATAATGGATATCCCTTTTTATCTTTTACAACTAATCTATTTAATTCAAAAGGTAGTATATATAACAATTTAGGTTCTTTTAAAATTGAAGTCATTATTATAATAGAACCTATAGTTATTAATATGTATGAAAAATAAAGAAGATAAGGATAAAAAAAAACACCTAAAAAGAATATTATCAACGTAATTACGGAAGCAAATAGATTTCCTACTAAGAATAAAAATGATTCTCTTTTAATTAAAAAATGATAATTTAACAAAGTTTTTACACCCCAATAAAAAAAATAAATAAGGATTATACAAGTAAAAAGATGCATGATAATTAGGAACCATCCTCCTAAGCTCATTATTGGTTCCCCATTTACTATTATTATATCCGCGATTCCTGGTTGAAATCCGGTATATATTAAAAGAAATCCCCATCCTACAATAAAATAAAGACTAATAGAGGATATAGTATTTTTCATTGTTAAATTAATTCCTATAATTAAAAAAAACGCTTGGGGAAATAAAAGCATTCCTGCAATTATCGCTAAAGTACCATTATTTAAAACAGTCGAAAGACTATCAATAAATTTAAATAAAACAAACATATAATTCGAAAGATTTATGTAAAATAATGAAGGAATATTCTTAGTTTTGGGTGCAAAAGTCATGATAATCGTTGTGATTAAAACACTTATACTAACAATAATTCCTGTTGTAACCTCAAGTGTTGCAATAAAATTCGTTATAATCCCTACTCTTTATCCTTTAAGACTCAAGAAGACTCCTTCCTTTAGGAATGGGATGAATTGAGTCTGATTGTATGAATTAATAAATCATTACAGTCTTCTTATATTTAATGGTTCTCTGCTTCTTTTCAAAATAATGAAGCTAACTCAAAAAATAAGAATATATCCGATTAAAGAACAAGAACAACTTCTATGGAT
>CAZBEU010000460.1:0-4580 GCA_964491005.1 uncultured archaeon
AACAAATAAGTGAATATGTAATTTCTCCCTTACTATCATGAAAAACAGCACCACCACCAGTTATTCGTCTTATGACATCAAATTTTTCTTGTTGACAAAATTTTAGATTTACTTCATTGTGCAAACTTTGGTTTCTTCCTATTGATACAGTTGAAGGGGACCATTTATATAATCTTATTGTAAATGGAGATCTTTTTTGAATTACGGATTCTAATATTGCTTCATCTAAAGCCATATTCCAATAACCATTTTTGGTTTCAAGTGGAATAAATCTCCAATCATTCATATAAACATACTAAAAATTAACTAATTCTTTCAATTGATTATATATCTCATTTTTTTCTAAATCATCCAAAATTCTAGGAAAATTATAGTAAGGTCCTGATGGTGTTGATGTATAAAAGGGTCTATTACAATCAGGGCATCCTGTTGTTCTAAAAACAATATTTTCATTAATAATATTCATTAAATCTTTTCTATTGATATTAATTTTGATAATATCTCCTTTTAAATTGAAAGCAATATCTTCTAATGAATGTTCTTTGTTTATTATAATTTCTCTAGCAAGCTGAAGTTTTCTAAAATCAAACAGATTTGGCCGTGGAAAGTTTTCTAATGTAGTATCTTTAATAGGCATAAAAGCAAATAAAGCAGTTAATATTCCAACTTTTTTTAGGTTATATATTAATTTTAATATCTGTTCTTGTGTATCTCCTAATCCATAAATAATATGTGTTGAAACAGAATTGTTTGAAAAGATCTTTGTTGCTTCAATTAAACTCTCATAATGGGTTTTCCAACAATAGGGACTTTTTACTCCTTTTCCTTTTATTTGTTCAAAGGTTTCTTCTGTAGCTGCATCAAGGGCTATCCCAATTCTCTCCACTCCTAATATTTTGAGTTCTTTTAATTTTTCCTTATTCATAGGGGGTATTGCGGTTGAAATTGAGATAGAACTTTCTTTTTTAATTTCTTTCACAATTTCTGTAAGATCTTGAAAATTATTTGGATAATTAATTGTTTGTATACAAATTCTTTTGAATTTTACAGAAGGTTTCATATATTTAATTTTAGTAATGAAATCCTTAAATTGATATATTGGCCAATTAACTCTCGAAAGCTTATCTACTGACCCTTGATTTGCTCTAGCTTGAGGACAAAAACTGCAATTAGCCATGCATTTACCAGAATAATAAGTCATTAGATAACATGTTGTAGGAAGAGTCTGTATTTTTCTACCTATAATTAATCCTAGCGCTATAGCACTTCCACTGGATATTCTTATTTTATTAACATCCATTATTTTTGATAATCTCCTAATGAAGTTAAGTTTTTTTCATTGAATTCATAAATTCAATTATGAATATTATTTATATTGTAAACTTTCATATTTATAAAAATTTAAAAAAACTAGACACAGTTGGAGGAATAGAAGTTACAACTGAAGATATTATTAGAGAACTTAAAAATAGACAACATAATGTATGGGTTCCACAAAGAGAAAAAAAACCAGAATGGGTTAAAAATGGTGATGTTGATATTATCTGTTCCTCTAGTTTTGATCCTATAACATTATTTCAACTCTATAAATTTAAAAAAAAATATAGAAAAACTGCTGCTATCGTACAACATGCTCATACTACTTATGAAGATCTTAAAGGAAATGTACTACCAAATGTCTCAATTATCAACAAGTTTGTAAAACTTTATGTTAGACTTCTCTATAGCCAAGCACATTTATTAATTACTCCAAGTGACTATGCAAAATCATGTATCGAAGGAATACAAAAAACACAGACTTATCCTATATTATCTGTTAGTAGTGGAATAATCTTAAAAAAATATTCAGATAAAAAAGATTACCGTGAGAAGTTCCGTGAAAATATCAATAAAAAATATAACATACCTAAGGATGCAATTATTATTTTAAATGTGGGATTAATTTGGAAAAGAAAAAGAGTTGATACTTTTTGTAAAATTGCAGAAAATTTACCAAATTATTATTTTATTTGGGTAGGTCCAACTAATAATAGTCCAGAAATAGAAAAAGCATCGAATCTTAATAATGTTTTTTTTACAGGATTTTATGAAGATATTAGAGAACCATATTTTGGAGCAGATATTTTATTGAATACTTCAGATGAAGAAAATTTATGTCTTCCACTTATTGAAGCATCTCTTTGTTATTTACCAATTGTAGCAAGAGATATTGAAGTCTTTGACTGGTTAGAACATGATCTTTCGGCATATAAAGCTAAAACATTGAATGACTTTATTCAAGGAATTGAAAAAATTCTAAAAGATTCAAATTATAAAAAGAAATTAATTAAAAATGCTTGTGATCAAGCAAAAAAAATGCATGATTTTAATGATACTGTAGATAGAATAGAAATTTATTTTGATAAAGCTTTAAAGATCAAAAAAATTTGGGATAGATTAAGAAATTAATATATCAATTCTTAATCATTCAATTTTTTTAACGTATTTTCTAAAATCTTTATGATTCTTTCTTTTAATTGAATTTGTTCAGGATAATTATAATCATATGTACGCCAATATGGTCTTTTATGTCCTAACTTAAATTTACTCCCTCTCATTGTAGTTAAATATGAATTAGCATCAAGTTTTTCTGCAAATTGTTCTGCTATTATATACCAATGGAATTTTGTTTGGTTACTTGCACCTGAATTAATTGGTGCTAAGTAATTTCTCGTTTTTATTGCATTATATGTGAATTTCCACTTAATTGGAGACTTTTTTGTTTCTACCCATTTTCCTTGGTTATAATTCCAATAATGAGTTCCTCCAATTTTCATTCCTGAATATATTTCTTTATTGTGTCTTTTTAAGGAATTATAAGTATTTTCTGCATTTTTACTTTTTTTTTGATTATCTATTAAAAATTTTGTAAGCCCATAATTTTCCGACATATTGTTTAAAATAATAAAAACAATATTAAAAATAAGACTCCTTTAATTTAATATAATTATTGATTTATTTAGTTATGATTATATGTTATTTTCTCCTTTACTTGAAGATTATTGGTCTGTTATATTTGATTTTAAATATTTGGTTAATTAGAATTAAAAAACAAATCTTAGTATTTTTTCTTAATTTCATATTCTATAATTTCGAGAATTATAAAAATTATGTAATATGAATGAGAATTAGATAAAATTTAAAACTTGGATTGATAAAATATAATGAGTGTGTATAATCCTCAAGAAGTAGAACAAAAATGGCAAAAACGTTGGGAGAAAAAAAATATTTTCAAGGTTAAAGTTAATAAAAAAAAAAAAAAATATTACGTTCTTGAAATGTATCCTTATCCTTCTGGTGAACTTCATATGGGACATCTACGAAATTATACTATAGGAGATTGTTATGCCAGATATAAACGTATGAATAATTATAATGTTCTCTATCCGATGGGATATGATTCCTTTGGAATGCCGGCAGAAAATGCTGCTATTGATAAAGGGATTAATCCTGAAGAATGGACAAATTCAAATATATCATTTATGAAAAAGCAACAAAAAAGGATTGGATTATCTTATGATTGGAATAGAGAAATATATAGTCATGATCCAAAATATTATAAATTTGATCAGTACTTTTTTGTTAAGATGTATGAAAAAGGGCTTGCTTATAGGCAAGAAAGTTATGTTAATTGGTGTAATACATGTTCTACAGTTTTAGCTAATGAACAAGCACAAGGTGGAAAATGTTGGAGATGCAATAATGAAGTCGAACAAAAATTTCTCACTCAATGGTTTTTAAAGATTAAAAATTATGCTGAAGAATTATTAAGTGGATTAGATCTTGTCGATTGGCCTGATAAAGTTAAAATTATGCAAAAAAATTGGATTGGGAGAAGTGAGGGAACAATTATAAAATTTCCTCTGGAAGATGAAGATAGATCAATCGATATCTTTACTACAAGAGCAGATACATTGTACGGAGCTACTTTTATGGTTTTTGCTCCAGAACATCCATGGATTCAAGATTGGATTAAAGGAACAAAATATGAGGAAGAATATAATTCTTTTTATAATGAGGTAATAAAACAAAAGAAATTCGAAAGAGCTGATATCGATATTGAGAAAAAAGGGTTGTTTATTGGAAAATATTGTATTCATCCAATTACAAAAGAAAAGATTCCAATTTATGTTTCAAATTTCGTAATATATGAATATGGTGCTGGAGCGATTATGGCAGTTCCTGCACATGATCAAAGAGATTTTGAATTTGCTAAAAAATATAATATACCAATAAAGGTTGTGATCCAACCTCACGAATATGAATTAAATGCTGAAAAAATGTCACGTGCTTTTGAGAATCAAGGGATTCTAACAAATTCAGAAGAATTTAATGATTTGGAAAATCTTAGCGCTATTAAGGTTATAACAAAGAAACTAGAAAAATTAGGAATTGGTCATGCAACTATAAACTATAAATTACGAGATTGGGGTATATCTCGTCAACGTTATTGGGGATGCCCTATTCCAATTATTTATTGTGAAAAATGTGGTATAGTACCTGTTCCAATTAATGATTTACCTGTATTATTACCAAAAGAT
>CAZBEU010000461.1:0-1515 GCA_964491005.1 uncultured archaeon
CCATATAAAGATTCCTATGATTATAACACTAAAAAATTTTAACCCTGCTATTGTTAAAAGAATAGAGGGACGATTAGCTATAGTTAAAAGATAATACAGAAGGCCTACAAGAAAAATAACAATACCAATTATAATTGCTTCAGCGCCACCAATGAAAATAAGACTAAATGCTAATATTAAACAGGTTGATCCTACAATACATGGAAGATATGGAAAGAATGGGGCTTTAAATGGACGAGCTAATTCTTTTCTTTTATATCTTAAACTGACTGCAGCAAAATTAACAAAAGCAAGACCAAAAAAATAAATAAAACTTGTCATTAGCGCTGCTAGACGAATATCTACTAAAAAAACAATAACAATGCTAATTAATGTTGTGACTATTAGAGAATATATAGGAACATTTCTTTTTTTATCTACTTTTTTCAGTTTTGCTGGTATATAATTGTCTCTTGCTAAAGCATGAAGTACACTAATAGCAGACCCTAATGCAGCATTCATAGCTATAAGTGTAGAAATAATAGCAGCAATACCCATAATATAGAAACCAAGATCACCAAGAATTTCTTTAAGCACGCTTGCTAGCAAAATAGGCTCATCAGAAAAGGAATCAGGATTACCTCCAATATTGATTAATACAATTGAAGTTATAATTAAATAAATTATAGTTGAAAAAATAATCGCAAGTGTATTTATTCGAGGGATATTCTTTAAACGATTTTTAATTTGAGGATTTAAATATGCTAAATTTGAAGTGATAGAATTAAAACATATAAATAGTAGAGAAAAGGTTTGCATTATTGCAAGAAAATTAAAATCCGAAAAAATATAAGAGGGATTATAATATTCAAAATTTGTTTCTGGAGATATAAAAAGTCCTGAAAATGTAAAAAAAGTAAAGATACTGATTAAAATAATTGTAAGAAATAATAAACTTTTCAAGGCAATTTTTTGAGTTCTAAATACAACTAAACTCATAAATAAAATGGATAAAAGAGCAATAATCGTTTTTATTATCTCCATAGTAGGAAATATTTGAAAAATAACAAAAGCAAATGATAATGAAGAAAAAACAATAGTTCCAATATTAGCAATCCATAAAAATAAACCAATAATAAATGCTAAAAAACCACCTAATCCTTGTTTACTAAAATTATATGCACCACCAGAAAGAGGCAAACTTATTGATAATTCAGAATAATTAAGAGCCGTGAGAAAGATCAAGATACCTCCTAAAGTAAGACTGATTAATACACCAGGACCAGCTATTTCAATAGCATTCCCAAGTAATAAAAAAATTGAGCCTCCAATTCCACAACCTATACCATAAAGAACACTACTCCCTATTCCCAAAGGTTTTTCTAAATTATTTTTATCTTTTTCAGTAGTTTCTTTTGCTAATTTTGTTTTCTTCAATTTTCGATTTAATTGATTTTTATAGTATAATAACTCAAAATGAAAATTTAAATATATTTTATATTTAATGAATTTGATTATAAAAATAGTTATGATTTT
>CAZBEU010000462.1:0-3070 GCA_964491005.1 uncultured archaeon
TTTTAATCTTAAAGATCTAACACAATTTGGAGCTGTAATTCTATTATTAATAACTTTAACTACATCTGTAGGACGATTATTTATAATTGGCGAATTTGTAGATAGAGCTATTAAGTGAGGTATAAAATTTCTAATCATAGAATAAGCTTGAACTTTTTCAACTTCAGACTCAAAACCACCTAAATGATGATGGTCTCCTTGAGTTAGTCCTCTTTGATATTCCCGAGCAGAAGGATTAACTGCTGAAGCAATAATATGTAAATCTCTGGGAAGAGTATTTTTAGCTAGTAAAAATAATGTACTTGCCCAATAAGCAAGTTCTTCTATATATTCACAAGGAGGAGTAACTAGTTCTAAAATATAGGTAATTGCTGTTACATTACCATCTCTACCAAAAGTATCGATATCTACAGAATAATTTCCAACTTGATATCGAATGTCCATCACATACCCTTTTTCTATATCTTCTTTACCCCATGGTCTTGCTAAAATCTTTTGTCTGATATAATCTGGAACAGGATAAAAGTCTGATCTTCCTTCGTATAAAATTTGATCCATTATTACAATTGCATCTTTTACTATTTCTCTCATACGATAAACCATTTCATCTCCATTGGGATAATTTCCATTATCATCTGCAATAATTAACTCCATTTCCATACCATGAGAAAAAGGTAATCTTGTCCAATTTTGAACATCGATTAAAATTTCGCCCCAAGTTCTATCATCAATAAAGACTTCTCTATAATCCGTACCTAAAAATAATCGATCATGAGATCTATCTATTTGACGCCCTATTTGTCCTACTTTTTTTGAAGATTTAGAAAGTTTTACAGCCTGACTTTTACTTTTTTTCGATTTTTTTTCTTTTTTTTGTTTTTTTTTACTACCCAATCTAATCATATCCTCCTTCTTTTTAATAAAAAAATTATATTTTTTTTTTGATTTTTAGCTTTATTAATATTAATTTAAAATTTGAATTAACTCTTTAAATATATTAAAATCGTTAATAAATTCATAAGAAAGAATTAAATTAATTATTCTAAATCTATTTGATTCGAAAATTTCTGCTAATTGATTTTTTGATTTTCCTCCAGCAAAAAAATTATCATCAATTATGATATCTATTTTACTTCTCATACTAGAAAGTTTATTTTCAATCCATTGTTTTATCGATTGATATTCAGAACCTATTATAAGAGTTGGTTTTCCAAGATAGGGAATAAAATCAATATTAAATACATTGAATTGATTGGTATTACTTATTTTAGAGGTTATAAAAAATTTTAATGTATTAGCTACTATATTAAATTCATTCTGATTCATATTTTCTGTTGAGGGAAATATATAATATGCTATTGATTTGTTTGAATTTAATTTTAAATCAGAATATAAATGTTCAAAAATGGGAAAAACACTAAAATCAAATTTAAATAGTGAAATAAATAAAGTATTAAAATTAGTATCACCTGAAAGTGTATTTAAACTTAAATTACCACCTTTTTGTGCAAAATTAATTATATGTTCATTAATATTAGAGGAGTAGGTATTTAAGTGATACTGAAAAGAAGCTAATATTTTTGTTTCAATTCTTGTTTGAATTTCTTCAACTAAATAATAAATATCATTAAACAAATCTTTAGCGATTCTTTCCTTTAATTTTTGGTCTTCAATCGATTCAATCAAATTATCAGCGATTTTAGGTGTAAATAATTCTGCCATTGCATAAATTGAATCTCTAATGAACTTATAATTATTTGAATTATATTTATCTTTTACAAAATAGATTACTCTTAGAAGATATTCTTTTGTTGTTTCTAAATTTCCCATACGCCAATAGCTTTCAATAATATTTAACATAATACTTAAATATGTTTCAACATCCATTTGGATATATTTCATTAGTTCTATTGTAGTATCAGGTTTATCTTGAACAATTTTTTGAATAATTTCGATAAAACATTCCTTTTTTATGTTTATATCATCTATCCTTGATGCAATATTAATGGCCATATCTGGATTTTTATATACTTCATCTAAAGCAATAGTTTTTAAAAATTCAGATTTATTTATTTTTTTTCCCAGACTATCTATATATTTTATAGCATATTGGGTGTCTACAAAAGCATATGCTCTAATTAAATCTTGTAAAAAAGCTGATCTATGTTTTTCTTTAGGAATTTTATTGGCTGTTATTAAAGCTTTTTCGAATTGTTTATTCGATAAATATGCTTTTGCTAATTTTATTAGATCTTTTTCATTTTCATTCCCAGAACTTTCAATTAATGATTTTTCTAAAGCTTTAAATTCATTTTTATTTAATTCTACTAAAAATTCCGTAGGATCAAATTTCTTTAAATAATCCTTTTTTTTAAAATGGTAATTTTCTAAGATATTATTAAGTTTAGTTCCATCAATATTCTCCCTTATTTTCTGAACTTTTACTTTTACTTGAGTTTCTTTAGTCCATATGCCTTTTATATCCAATTTTGCAATACCATTTCCAGTTGGAATAATATTAATATTTACTATTTTAGTCTCTTTTGGTTTCAATACTATTGAGTTGGTAGCATTATCCAAAAATTGAAAATTAAGATTATCAGAATTTAATTCTAATTTAACATTTTCTTCATTTTTTGATGAATTTATCAATTCTATTTTTAATAAATTTTGAATCTTAGGTATAAGTAGATTTTGAGGTAATTGGGCTATTTTGAGAAGAATATTTTTACTTGTATCAGAGATAGACATAATTATCTAAAATAATGAGTATTTAATTCTTACATTAATTAAAATAAATTTATAAATTTTTATTTTCAAAATTTAGAATATAAATTTACTTTCTATTTATAATATCGAGTTAAGGAATTTAACTATGCGTATTTTTAAAAAAAATGAATCATAAAATAATGAATAACATGCTATATAAATTGAACTACCATTCCCTGAAGGAAATGGATTCATAGTCCCTATGATTCAATTACAATCGTAGACACTACAGGATAGGTCTCTACCCTTATATCATCAATATCATAATCATGAATATAATCACCTAATATATTAATACATC
>CAZBEU010000463.1:0-2371 GCA_964491005.1 uncultured archaeon
GCTTCACCTGAAAAATCAGTTTTTATTACAGTACATTTACGACCACCTTCAACATTTTCAATATCACCCTTATTTAGATATTTTACAAAAAGTCGTAATATAGAGGTTTTCCCAACAGACACATCTCCCAACAAACCAATATTAACCATTAAAGAATCACATCCAATTGTTTTATAAAATTATATTTATATATTATTATAATTCATCTCCGAGGAGTTTTCTCAAAAGAGTTTCATAATCTTCAATTAAAAATTGTTCAAGATAAGCATTATTATGTGAATGAATTAATGCAATTAGAACTTCTTTTAAATTTTTGGCTTTTTTTGCATAAGTAATAATATTCTCAGGTGTTGTTTCCTTATCAAATTTAGTTATGGTTTTTTCAAATCCAAAATTCTTCAAAGGAGGCATTGAATTAAAAAATCCAAATGCTGTATATCCTTCATATTGAAAGAATATAAAAAATCGTGATTTTATAGATTTAATTATATTTGTTAAATATACAGAAGGGTATAATTCACCTAAAGTAAGTTGATCATCTTGTTTTATTACAAAGTATGGTGAAATAGGTGATGATTGTTTTCCAAACATCTCACTAGGAGGGAGTGATATAAAAGGAAGTTTTTCAGAAATGATTGCCCAGAGATCCTCTCTATTTTTATCTAATAATATATCTTTTATTTCATCATAAGCAAAATAGAAATCTGATTGTAATGATAATAAAGAACTAAGATATACGGATAAAGAAGCGAAAGTTGCTTCTATAAGAGGTCTTCTACCACTAGAATCAGAAGTTGATGGTTTAACAGCACCTTTCCAACCACGTAAAGCGGAATAAGCAAATCCTTGAACATCAAAAAAGCCACCAGATAAGAAAATAAACGAGGGGGTTACTCGTTCCTTATCGGTTAAAAAGGAATTTGCTTTAGATATTAAGATTTCTTCTAATTCAGGTGTATTGAACTTTGAATGAACTTTAGGCATTATGAGCCATTTTTTATTCTTATTCGCCAAATTAATAACACCCTTTCATAATATATAGATACTAAATATAACAAATTTAATATTTTTTATTCTATACAATATTTTATAAATTAATCTAAATTAAGCTTTTTCTTCAATTAATAATTCTTGTATTTTTAAAGTGATTAAATCATAATCACTTATTGAGTTTAAATTATCTATATTTATCTTTTCGATAACGTCTGAATTCTTAAAATATTCATATCTTAAAACGATTTCACTATTTTTTTCCTTTATTTTAATTAATGCCCCTTTTAAAAAGATTTTGATAAATTTTTCTGACATCTCTCGTATATTAAGCTTTGGAGGATCAATGAATTTTATTTCTAACCTATTCATATCAATTAGATTTAAAACACATATTAATTCGCCTTCTTTATCATTTCTCTTAGAGAATATTTTTCTTTTAATTTTAGTACCTTTTACTTTATCTTGGAGGATATTTTCATTAAAATATTTCTCTTCTTGTGGGATAGTCTGTTCATTTTTAATTTCTGAATAAATTTCTTTAGCACTATGAAAAGATTTAGTAGCAATATATTTTGTTAGATGATTTAAAATATCTTTTAATTCAGATATTTCAATCTGAAGCTCCTCCAGTTGTTCTTTTTTCTTGTAATAGAGATTTTGAATTGAAGATAAAATATTAGTTATTGTTTCAATATCACTATTTTTTTCTTTTCTCTGCATTGTCTTAGTATATATTTTTAATAAAAATTAAATTTTATTTATTTAAAAAAACAAGATATTACTTGAATCAGTAATTTATAATGGAGATATATAATTTTGAATAGAAAAATAATGATATTAACATCAAATTCCCAAGATCCAGAGGTTCAAATCTTATCAAATGAATTAAAAAAAAGGAATTTTATAATCAAATATTTTGTTGCTAAAAGATTTATTGCAAATATCTCTAATTTTGAAGAAGAATTTAAAGATTTAAATCCTAGAATTGGATTGGTTAGAGGAATTGGAATTGTACCTTCTCAAAAAATTTTCTTTAGGCTCGATTTATTAAGTGCTATCGAAAAAATAGGAATTAAACTGATAAATTCAAGAGAATCATTAGAGATCGCAAGTGATAAATTTCTATCTTCTTTATATTTGACTATACATAAAATACTAACTCCAAAAACGATTGTATGTGAAAATAGTATTGATGCCTTAAAAGCTTATGAGGAATTAGGGGGAGATATCTTATTGAAACCTCTATATGGATCAAAAGGGATTGGAATTATTAGAATTAATAATAAGGATTTTGCTGAAAATGTTTTAAATGCACTTGGACAATTAAATGAAGTATTTTATTTACAAAAATTTGCTGAACATTATAATAGGGATATTA
>CAZBEU010000464.1:0-3890 GCA_964491005.1 uncultured archaeon
TTTTTCATTTGTATTTTTTAATGACATTTTTAATTTAGAATTTTTTTTTCTATAATACTATAAAAAAAATAATAGGTTTTAGGTTTAATAATCTTTATACTTTGGTTAATATTCAATAATTAGAGGATTTATATAACTCCAAAATTTTAAAAAAAAAATTATCATATTTGTTGGACGCTTAATTTTTCTGGATCTCCTAAAATTGACATTAGAATATGATATTTTTTTCTGATTGTGGTACTAGAAAATTTTGTGATTTTTTCTATTAAACTCTGAATAAAAATCCTTTTATATTTAGGGTCTAAAGTCTGGCTGATAAAATAAATAAGACCTGCAGTAAATGCTTTATAATTGAGATTTTTTATTTGTTCATAGTCAATTTTCTTTAGCATCTGTGCTAGTATTAATTGCATTTCAATTTTTAATCTATTAAATTCTTCTTTATTAATATCAAATTTTATGATATCTTCCAACGATATATCATTAAGATTCTTCTGAAATAGAATTTTAATTTTATTTTTTATTTGTTTTTCAAGGTCTTCTGTATTAACCCGGCTGGATTTCTTTTTATTTTCAGATTTTAAAAGCTTAAGCATAGCATTATTTAACATTTTTTTATTAATTTTATGCCCTAAGTCATTGGAAATATCAATAAACTCTTCAAGTCTTATATTTGTTAAATCCTTAATTTCCATCCAAACGATTGCTAAAAATATAATAACCATGTTTTGGTAAGATTTCTTATATTTTCGAGTGTATTTTATATATCTATCTTTAATTTGTTGAATTTTTACTTTATCTAGATCTAATCCTATATTATAACTTTTTAATAAATCAAGAGTTTTTTTTTGCTCAATAAAATTCTTTGAGTTATCTCTAAACCATTTATCTATAAGTTTAATTTTATCATATTTTTCTTTAATTAAAGGATTTTGAATAGCTCTAGAATCTTTACTTTTTATTTCTCTTTCATATTTTCTTTGAATATCATAATAATTTTCTTTTTTATAATTCTCTTGAGTAAAGAAAATTTCGTCTTTTAAAATTAATCCACAATCTTGACATACCATATAGCCATCATGCATTCCAACATTAGCATGAGTACAGTCTATTTTTTCTTTTTTACTATCATGATTTTTTTCTGTCAAACAAAACCATCAACATTAATTATTCAAATTCAGATAAAAAAATCTAAAAAGAATGTGTGTAAAGATCATTTAATTAGGTATTTTTTATAATAACTTTCAAAAATCAAAATTAACATTTATTGTTTAATTTATAAATTTTATCACTATAACAACTGAATTATAATATGGAATTAAAAGACATTATAAAAAAAATAAGATTTTTTGGAGGATATTTCTTTTTAGTTTTATTAATATTTGAAACTGTATTTTTCTTTCTATTAATTACAAGACCTATTACAATAGATGGAACAACAAAAATATTGTTTCTATATATCTTTGATCTTAATGTTGTTGATTTATCTACGACTATTTTATGGATTTTTGTCTTTTTAATCAACATATATCTTTTCATCCAAGCGATATTATTAATCAGATTGTCACCTAAACAAATAAAAGATAAAGAATTTTTGAAAAATATTTTTCTTATTAGTGTCCTTACACTGCTTATTATCATAATAAAAGTAAATCTGATTTATCAAATACAAATTAGTAGTTATAAAGGCTCAATGATCACATTATCTTTTATTGAACTTATCCAAGATAAATTCTATGTTGATTTATACATTTTCGTTTTATGGATTCTATTTGTATCTCCAAATTGTTATCAAATTCTGTATAATTTAATTATAAGTGCTATTACACTAAAAAAATATTTAATAATTAATGAAAATGAATAATTTTCAAGATTTATTTTCTAAATAATACTTTTAATTTGTTTAACCCTACTTCTCAAAGTTACTTCAGTTATTTTTGCTATTTTTCCCATTTGAGATTGGGTCAATTTTAATCCTGAATTTTTCGCCACAATATATAAACAAGCTGCTGCTAGCCCTTTAGGATCTTTTCCCACATATTTTAAACCATTGCTAAAAGCAACATTTAGTATATCTAATGCCGTTTTTTGTATAACCATATCGATTTTTAATTCATTACTAAATCTAAATATTAAACATTGAGGGCTTATAATCTTATACTTTAAACCTAAATTAGGTAATATTTCTCTAATAATTAATACTATAATTTTATGAATTGATTTTTTAGGAATTAAGGAAACATCACAAATTTCATCTAATAATCGAGGAAAATCGTGAACTCTGATTGCTGTATATAATGAAGCAGATATAAACCCATTAATTGAACGTCCTAAGATTAATTTTTTTTTTGCTGCAATTGAATATATTTTCCAAGCCGTTTCTGTTATATAATCTGGGATTGTTAGTTTTGAAGCAATCATTTTTAATTTTGGTTTTGCTTCCCAAAAATTTCTTTCAATGCTTGAGATAAAAGAATTCTGAATTTTAGAAAGCCTTGAAAACAACATTTGCTCTTTAGGTTTTATTGAATTTCCTTTTGAATCTCTCTGTGTTCTATTTAGAACGGTTCTGGGGCCAAATTCTCTCCATTTTGGTTCGGTTCTCTTTCGATTATTCATTTCTTGAACTGTAAATGCTCTCCTTTCGTTAGATACTAATGCTCTTCCATGAATTAGCCCACAATTAAGACAAAGATTATCTCCATTGCGTGAAACAATTCTTGGATTATTACAGCATTCTTTTTGATGATTTTCCTGCCCTGTGTTTCTGTTCTTAAAACCCATTCGAAATTTTTTATCCATATTTTATTATCCTTCTTTATTGAATATTATTGAAAAAATTTTCAAAATAATACATTATGCCTAAAATAATAAGAATAATACATATTAATAAATTTGATGTGAAATTTTAATAATTTTAATATTTTTAATAAAAAAAATCATAAAGCCAAATATAATAATATTCAATATGGAATTATTAAGGATTAATTTAAAAACACAAAAATATCAATATTCTTCAATTAAGAAAAAATCAAAGTATTTTTTATTAGGGGGAAGAGGAATAACCTCGCAAATAATCTATGATGAGGTAGATCCACATTCTGATCCCTTTAGTAAATTAAATAAATTAATACTAGCAAATGGATTATTAACAGGAAGTCCTTTTCCAAATTCAGGTAGAACATCTTTAGGGAGTAAAAGTCCGCTTACTAATGGTATCAAGGAAGCTAACGTGGGAGGAAGAGGAGCATTTATGTTAGCTCAACAAGGAATTAGAGCTATAATTCTTGAGGATATAGCAGAGGACTGGATAATTATTATAATTAATAATAGAGAAATAGAAATTATTAGAGCTAATGAATACAAAGGATTGAATAATTATAATCTCTGTGAAAAACTATATAAAATATATGGAGATAGAATCGGTATATACTCTATTGGAACTGCTGGTGAAAATCTTCTAAAATCTTCAACTATAGCATGCAATAGTCTAGAAGGTCATCCTTCTCGTCATGCCGCCAGAGGTGGATTAGGCTCTGTTATGGGATCTAAAAAGCTAAAAGCAATTGTTATCATTCCATCTAAGATTAATCTAATAAAAATTAACAATATCAAAGAATTTCGAAAAATATCCAAACCATTAGCTAAATCATTATATGATACTAAAAAAACTCTATCTAAATTTGGGACTCCAATATTAACAAGAGCCATTAACCAAATTGGTGGTCTCCCAACAAAAAATTATTCTAAAGGTAAATTTAAAGACGTTGAGAAAATATCTGGGGAAACATTATATAGAATCAATTCTGAAAGAGGAGGTGTTAACAGAATAGCATGTTGTCCTACTTGTGTAATCAAATGTTCTAATATAATAAATGATAAAAATGGAA
>CAZBEU010000465.1:0-1861 GCA_964491005.1 uncultured archaeon
GTATGATTTCCTATCGCATCAACCCTCTGTGAACGAGGAATCCTTCCAGGACCAATGGAAGGGTTTTCTACGATATACAGGCCAATCCGTAGTAGAAGTGATTGTGCACTCGTAGGAAGCCACGTCATTTTGGGCGTGGTAGTTCACTCTTCTTTCGAAGTAAAAAGAATATAAACTAAAATGACAATCAACAATATAACACCTAAGAACGTAAGACTGAATCGAAATAATTCTTCATCCAATTTAGTCCTCACCTTGAAATTTCTGTTTCATTTTTGATATTTTTCATTATTAATAGTTTTATAGATCTTATTGTGAAGAATATTAAAAATAGTTATTTATTTTTTCTTCTGTAAATTATTGATATTGTCTTATTTTAATAACAATTTTTTTTTTAATTAATGGCATTAGTTCTCTTCTTTTAGGGAGGTGGTGAAATCAAAGCATATATCATATCCAGAATTATTGGTAATCCTAATGCATAAGTAATTATCATACCTCCAATAGCAATAATAAAAGCGAGAATTGGTTTCCATTTTTGTTCCGTTTCATTCCATCCCAAGGCACCGATTATAATTGTTAATAATGCCATTCCACTAACAACATAAACACCAAATGCACCTTCTCTTGGAATTATCTCCATAAAAGCTAGAACACATAATAATGGACCAATTAAACTTATTATTGCTAAAAGAAGAGCAATATTGGCATATTTAGATTTTTCCATATCAATAAATCTCTTTTTAATTTAATTATTTTTGTATCATAATATAAAATATATATATATTAAATCTATGGTAATTCTTTAAAATATATCTTAAATAATCATATTAAATTGACTTTTGTTATTTAATCTAAATATATAGAAAACTAAAGGGGTTGACATATTAAGCCTTATTAAAATTTATTTATTGCGTATGAACACTGGAGAGGTTATAATGAATCTATAGGTAAGCATGATACATATATAGGTAAATGAGTCAAATAAGGATGATTTCAATCTTGTAGAGACATTAAAATCACATCAGACGTGAATGCTGTAACAAATATTTTAAGAAAGCTAGTTCTCACAGTCTTCAATTTTAAGGAAATAGAGGCTATAGTGTTATTGCCTTGAACGAATAAAAAATATTAATTTTATTACAATTATATATAGTTCTAAATAGAATTTTATAATATATATTAATTTCAATACCATAAATTAGTTGATTTGAATAAAGAATAATGGACCTGACGGGAATTGAACCCGTGACCTCTTGAGTGCAATTCTTGCATAAAGTGCTTTACTTTTTCTGTGTCAAGCGATTTTGAATCAAAACCATTCAATAGGTCAAAATCTTCCACTGATCTACAGGCCCACAGTTTATGTGGTTAAATAATTAAAAGATATAATATTAATAATTTTTTCTTTTTTTTAAGAATAATAAATTGTAAGAAATAGAAAATATAAAAATAGGAGGTGATCCAGCCGCAGGTTCCCCTACGGCTACCTTGTTACGACTTCTCCCTCCTCGCATACTAGAAACTCGACATGACCAATCTGACCAAGCCTCATTTTTAGCACACTCGGATGGAGCGACGGGCGGTGTGTGCAAGGAGCAGAGACGTATTCACCGCGTGATGATGACGCGCGATTACTAGGGATTCCACGTTCATGTCAACGGGTTACAGTCGACAATCCCCACTGAGATGCGATTTCGGGATTGGTTTCTCCTTTCGGAGTTACAGCTCATTGTTCGCACCATTGCAGCCCGCGTGTAGCCCAGGGGTTTCGGGGCATACTGACCTGCCTTTGCCCGCTCCTTCCTCCGTCTTATCGACGGCGGTCCCTTTAGTGTTCCCAACGAAGTCGTGACTTCTT
>CAZBEU010000466.1:0-1536 GCA_964491005.1 uncultured archaeon
AATATAAGTATTAGCAGGGATTATTACTCCACAAGGAGATTCTAAATTTAAAGCAGCTAATGAGATTTTTAATGCATCAGTTCCATTTGAAACTCCTATAGCATATTTTGTACCTATATATTTAGCAAAATTCTTTTCAAACTTTGGTACTGCTTTTCCTACAATATAATCTGATTTAATAAATAACTCATCTAATTTTATTATTGCTTCCTTTTTTATAACTTCCCATTGTTTTGATAAATCATTAAATTTTATGTCCATTTTTGATCATATATTTAATATTTTGATAGTTTCTAAAGTTATTTTTTGTTGTTCCTTCATTTGTTTTTTTGAAAAAGAAAAAAAAGTACGAATTGATCTAATTAAAGGTTCATCATATGATGAACATGGATAACTAATATTTCCTGAATAGATTGGAAATGTGATTTTTGAAGCTTCCTCATACTCTAATACTCGTTTAAAATCATCCCAAGTAACTAAATAATTTTCAAATTCAAAAACACATTCTCTGACTTTTTTTGGATAATACCAACTTACATTTAAACAAGCTGTAAAAGAGTCATATTCTAATAATCCTAATGTACTATCATCCATATTTGAATTTTTATTCCTCTTATAATCCTTCCAGCTTACTTTTTTAGGAAATTTAGAAAATAAATATTGAATAATAGATACATCATGAGATGCTAAATCCCATCTAGCATTAACATCAAATCTTTCCGGACCAAGATTTAATCGATTCATAAAAATACTCTTAATTTCTCCTAATTTTCCAGATTTATAATCATTCTTTAGTTGCTTGATATGAGAATTAAAAGTAAAAATCCAATCAGTAAAGATTTTTGCATTATTTTCAATAGCAAGTCTATATAATTTTTCAGATTCTTCGAAGTTTAATGTTAGAGGTTTTTCACAGAAAACTTTTTTTCCTTGTTTTAAAAAATATTCGCAAATCTTAAAATGAGATGATGATGGAGTTGTTATAAATATATATTCACACTCTAAATCTTTATAGTCATTTAAATATTTATAATTATTACTTGTTGATTTATCTTTAATTATTTTATCACAAATAATAATATCTGTCTCTCCCATTTTTTCTAAATTCCTTAAAATGATGCTACCCCAATATCCTAAACCAATAAGACCAATTTTATTCATTTGATTTCACAATTTTTCTTAATATTTTTGCAGGATTACCAACAACGATACAATTTGAAGGAATATCTTTAGTAACTACAGCTCCCGCACCGATTATTGAATTATCTCCTATATTAATAGGTAATAAAGTAACATTTGAACCAATTCTTATATTATCTCCTAGATTTGTTTTTCTTAATATCCAACTTTTTATATTTGGAGAATCAAATAAATCGTTTGTAAAAATGGTTCCATGTCCGATAAAGCAATTCTTTCCAATTTTAACTCCCTCACAAATAAATGAATGACTTTGAATTCGAGTTAAATTTCCAATAATTACATTTTTTTGAATTTCTACAAAAGGACCAATAAAACAATCATTTCCTATTTCACAAT
>CAZBEU010000467.1:0-6587 GCA_964491005.1 uncultured archaeon
GAATTTGTTCTTAAATAAGAGATTTAGATTATTACAGATAATAAAAGGAAATACTTATATTTTATTTTAAATTATTCAGTAATTATACATATTAAATAAGAAAATATGTGTGAAATAAAGGAATGGATGAAATTACTAAGATTATATTACAAGCAATTAGTGGAATTTGCTGGACGATCGTATACCTTATTTTAATTATTCGAGGATTTAAAGATAAAACATATGGAATGCCATTTTATGCATTAGCTCTAAATTTTATGTGGGAATTATTATATTCAATAAATATTGAAGATTTTTATTCAATAACATTACAGAGAATTATAAATGTTATATGGCTTATCTTTGATATTCTCATTATATATACATATTTCAAATATGGAAAGAAACATTTTAATCAAAATTCCAATACACAGGATTTTTATGTATGGTCTATTTTAGGATTTACCTTTGCCTTTTTTCTTCAATATGCTTTCATAATTGAAATTGGAGGTACTTTAGGAGCCGCATATGCCGCTTTTATACAAAATTTCATAATGTCAATATTATTTCTTGATATGCTACAAAAAAGAGGAAATTTGGAAGGACAATCAATATATATTGCTATTTTTAAAACAATTGGTACTCTTGCCCCTACTATTTTATTTACTATTATCCTTGAAAGTCCAATTGTTTTCGTTTTGGGAATTGGATGTTTTGTTTATGATTTTATTTATATAATTCAATTAAGAAAGCAGTTTATTAATCGATCTCTAAATCCATTTACACGAAAATTAATAAAAAAGTAATTTTATTTTTTAAAATTTAAAAAAATAGATGATAATACAATAGATATTTAAGTTATTAGTCTAAAGAAAAAAGATTCATTATATTAATTTAATAAGATTATCTACCTTTTTTAAAAATTCTTCTTTTTCAAGCTGATCTATAATTTTTTTTACTCTTATTTTACTTAATCCTATTTTTTTTATCATTTCCTCAATTGGAAATTCTTTTTTCTTTATCAATAATTTTAAAATTTGTCCACGAATTTCTCGATCTGAACCTTTAAATTTAGGCTGTTTTTTGTAATGTTTTGATCTTTTATAAAGATCAGGATGATTTTTCTTTAGCATTACACCATAGTCCATAAGAGCATAATACCATTCTCTTGGATTTTTAGCATCAATAGTTTTTTTGAGGATTTCTAGAATCTCTTTATCATCGATCTCCGTTCTTCCAGGAAAGAAATAATAAATATAAACTCTTCTTATATTTGTTTCAATGAAAAATGTGGGTCTGTTATAAGCAAAAGTTAGGATTGATGATGCAGTATTATGGCCAATTTGAGGAAATGATTTTAATATATCAATTGAATTAGGAAGTTCGCCATTATATTCCTGTATTATTATGTTCGCTATTTTTTTTAATGCAATTGCTCTACGATTGTAACCTAAACCTTGCCATGTTTCTAAAATTTCATTATTGTTTGCCCTAGCTAATGATTCAAAATCAGGAAATCTCTTAATAAATTCTAAAAATTTTAAAGATACTCTATTTGTTTGTGTTTGTTGTAGCATAATTTCTGAAACTAACACATAATATGGATTAATTTGTTGTCTGAAGGGAAAATCCCGTCCAAATTTATTATAATATTCATAGATCAGTCTTTGAAATATAGTTATAATTTCATCATTTATTCCATTAACTTTATATAACTTATGAAATTGAGAAATAAGAATCCTTAAAAACCTCAAAAATTTGATTTAATGAATAGAAAATGTTAGGAAATAATAAATTAATGCTATAGATTTAAAAGTTAAAAACTTAAATAATAAGATTTAAAATGCTAAAAAGTCTAATAAAACATAAGAATTCATTTACATAAATAATATTTTTAATATATAAATTAATTTCATATCAAATAAGAAGTGAATTGAATGGGACTAAAAATAGCATCTAGTTTAGCGATAACAAGCCTTTTTGCTTTAACTTATGCATTAGTATTCATTATCTCAATATGGTTTTTACCTTTTTCAATTGTTGGTCTTCTAATAATGATTGCATTTACTCTTGTTATTGTGTTGATTCAATATGCAATTTCACCATACTTGGTTCAATGGCTTTATGCAATTGATTGGTTATCATATAATGAATATAAAGCAAGATATCCTCATTTAGCTGAATCCTTAGATAAAGTACTATCTGTTAATAAGATTAAAATGCCTCGTCTTGGCATTGTTAATGATTTAAATCCAAATGCTTTTACTTTTGGTCATACTAAAAATAATGCTAGAGTTGTACTTACAACTGGTATTTTAGAATTTCTTAATGAAGATGAACAAAAAGCGGTATTATCTCATGAATTGGGACATGTCATTCATTCTGATTTTATTTTAATGACCGTTGTATTTGCAATTCCTCTCGTTCTTTTAACAATAGCTCGATGGGCTTATTATACTGCAGTTTTTTCTGGAAGAGGAAGTGGTGATAGTAAAGATAGAGGTGCTTTTGTTATTGCTCTTTTTGCAGTCGCTGTAGCTTCATATATTACATATTACTTTGGATATCTAATTTCTCTTTTTATAAGTAGAATTCGGGAATATTATGCTGATGAACACGCAGCGGAAGTTTTACAAAACCCTAATGCTTTATCCTCGGGCTTAGTTAAAATAGCATATGGTTTGGTTGCAGATCATGGTGTTAGCTATGAGGAGAGAAATAGATCAAAGACCAGAGCACTAAGAGGATTAGGTATTTTTGATCCTAACACAGCAAAGTATTTCGCATCCGGAGGACTTACCCCCTCTGGAAGTTATTCAAATGAAACAATTGCTGCTGCTGCTGCTTGGGATTTATACAATCCTTGGGCTAAATATTATCAACTATACAGTACACATCCATTACCAGCAAAAAGAATTCAAAGATTAAATCAACAATGTCCAATTTATGGTAAAAAACCAGAAATCGATTTATCACAAGCTAAAAAGATTAAGGAAGCTCAAGCTGGTAAATCTATGGCGGGTGAATTTCTAACAGATCTGTTCTTTAAATATCTCCCGTTGATTGTTTTTATTTTGTTCTTAATATTTACGATTGTATGGGCGGTAATATATTTCACCGCATTTACTTTACCAATCTTTAACGCGATATCCATTCCACAAATATTTTTCATTTGGGGTGTTGGATTTTACATTATTGGTTTTGGATTTATTGCAAAAACAGGATTTAAATATCGAAGTGGTTTTGAACCAAGAACAATAGTACAGCTAATTACAAATGTAAAAGTATCACCTATTCGTGGTATTCCAGCAATTATAGAAGGAGAAATCATTGGAAAGGGCGTACCTGGTTATTGGCTTAGTGAGGATCTTTACTTTAAAGATAAAACAGGATTACTTTACATTGATTATAGATTTGGTTTAAAAATAGTTGATTTATTTTTTGCATTAGCAAGAGCAAATAGATTAATTGGAGAAAAAGTGAGAATAATTGGATGGTATAGAAGAGGACCTAATCCATATTTTCAAGTGCATACTATTGAAACAATGTACGGAAAAAGATTTAAAAATTATGTTAAACCATTAACTTATATCTTAGCTGTGATATGCTTCTTAATAGGTATTGCATTTTTTTATTTCTGGCTCAATCCATTCTAATTTTAAAATTTTTTTTTATTTTTTCTTTTTTTTTAAAATCTGCTTGTATATATTTGAAATTATTTATCAATAAACCAATGAATTTTTTGTAATATAATAAATAAATACAAATATAAGTAATTACTTATATTCTTAAAAACTATTATATATTTATGAGTGAACATCTTGAAAATCTCTCTACAATATTAAAGGCTCTAGCAGATCCAACAAGACTAAAATTAATTAGTTTGTTAATGTTTAATGATGAAGATAAGCGTAGAGTAATTGATTTAGCTGATAAGATTGGAATATCTCAACCAGCAATTACTCAACATATCAAAATATTAAAAGATGTAAATCTTGTGAAAGCTAGAAGGGAACAAAATAAAAAGTTCTACTCTATCAACAAAAAAGTATTTGAATCATACAGAAAGTTACTCAGTAAAGCATTAGAAGAACCATTTATGAGATGTTCATTTGAAGGTAAATGTTCTGATTGTCCTAATAATCAAGATACTATAAAATAATTTACTGCATTTCTATTTCTAAATCAATAATAATAACCATTATATAAGTTAAATAAAATATATTTTTCTACGAATAAATCAAAAACATTCTCTGAATATATCTTATAAGAAAAAAAAAATTTCTAAATCCTATTAAAATCCGAATAGTTTAAATATAAGTATTTGCTTATATAAGTATAGGGTTATATAAGTAGATACTTATATTTACAAAAAGGAGTTAAAAAGATAATGAGTAAAGTAAATAAACCAATGAATAATATTTCTTTTAAAATGATGTCGGCATTTTTTGCTGTGCGAGATAAATTCTCAGATCCAATGAAAAAAATAAAAAAAGCAAAAATAAATTTAGGAGATCATGTTTTAGATTATGGAGCTGGTCCTGGTGCTTATTCTATTGCTGCAGCTAAGGTTGTTGGAGAATTAGGAAAAATTTATTCCGTTGATATACAACCTCTGTCTAGTGAAGTAATAAGGAAGAAGGCTTCTAAAATTGGATTGAGAAATATAAAAACCATCACATCTAATTGTGATACAGGATTGGAGAATAATTCTATTGATGTTGTTTTATGTCTTGATATGTTCCATATGATAAAAAATCAAGATGAATTATTAAAAGAATTTTATAGAGTTCTAAAGGATAAATCAATACTTTCTTTTGATTGTCATCATATGAAAGAAGATATAATTCTTTCTAAAATAACTGATTCTGGATTGTTCAAATTAGTGGAAAAAATTGACGATACGTATAATTTTATAAAAAATATATAGTCATACCAATAAGATATTGATTTTATAATGCTTATCTTAGAGATTTACGATTATATCTATAATCTTTTTTTTATATTTTAAGGATTTATAAAATATTTAAATAATAAACTCAAAATTCAAAAAGAATACAAATTTATCATATATTGAAATGCCTATTGGTGAAGAATATCTAATACTTGCATTTGTATTCGGATTTTTAATTGGATGTGTCTCTTCTTCTGTTGGATTAGGTGGAGGTATATTAATAATACCAACGAGCATTTTTATATTTAATTTTCCTCCTGAGGCTGCTGTTGTTATTTCATTATTCTATATGACATGTCTCACAATTAGCGCATCAATTCGATATATTAAAATGGGTCTAGTTAATTTTAGGCTTGCAATGCTTTATAATATTTTTGATATTCCTGGAGTATTAATTGGGGGCTATTTAACATTAATATTGTTAGAAAATGTTCTAGCTGGAATTTGTGGATTTATCATTATAGTTTTAAGCATTATTCTTTTCCGAAAAAAAGAGATCAAAATAAAAAATACCGCTAAACCAAATCAAATTTCCTGTTATAAAAATATAGAAGAAAATGATTCAAAAATAGGAGTTAATAATCCTTATCTTGCTTCGTTTAGCTCATTTTCAGGAGGGATGATAACGGGTTTAGTAGGCCTTGGAGGGGGAACTACTGATACAACATCGATGATATTACTTGGACTTGATGCAAAAAAGGCAGCTGCAACAAGTGAATTTGCTATGGCATCAACATCCTTTTTTGGAATTCTCACACATTTTTTATATGGTACTTATATTTATTCATGGATTTGGCCTCTTACATTCGCAATAGCGGGAATAATTGGTGCCCAGATAGGACCTATTCTCAGTAAAAAAGTAAAGAGTCAATTTATTCAAAAAGGATTAGCAGGGATTGCTTTTTATACTGGTGTTTTGATGATATTATTAATGCTTGGGCTTATATAATAATTAATTTTTATCATTTTAAAAAATTCTTTTTTCTCTTGTAAATATCCAACTAAGAATAAACAAAAAAAAGATTAAAAAAAATTTTAGAGTAACGTTCTCAATTAAAAAATAAAAAGTAATGCTTACATTTCATCAATGATGTCTTCAAAACCTTCCATAGCGAGTTCAATTATTTCTTGAAAAGCCATAGCATCTTGGAGATTTCCTTCAACAGTTATATCTCCTGCCATATAAGCACTTGTAGCATCAACTTCACCAAATAACATTCCTATTCCGATTTCTTTTGTCGCAGAGAATGTAAAAGAAGGATTATCTACTTCACCATCACCATAAGAAAGTTTGCCTTCTACAGCTTTAATCCAATACTTTTTATCAACGTCGGTTAAAATAATTTGTACAGAAATTTCCATATCTTCGAGTTCTTCCTTCAAATCTTCCATTTCTTCAGCAATTTGATTGTATAACTCAAAGCATTTTAAAGCATCTTCTGGTTCAGCAGAAGCTGCACCAGCATCTAATTTTTCTTTTAGTTCATTAATTAATGCTTCATCAACCATTTTAAACTTCTACCTATTTAGCAATATTTTACAATCAATATCATGTAACTTGATCGTAATTTATAATAGTTTAATAATATATAAAAACCTTTTAATTATCTGTATTTAAAGGAACAATTAAAGATTATAAAGTTTATTAAATAAA
>CAZBEU010000468.1:0-2616 GCA_964491005.1 uncultured archaeon
ATTTTCACATCATAATAATGATTTGTTATACCTTCCTCTACTATTATTAAATTCTCATGATGTTCATCGATATATGTATCATTTACCATATATAATGAATAATTTAATGCACCTTCAGAGGATGTCCAATTGATTAATATAAATCCATTTGCATCTAATGATGCTAAATCAATATCTATACTAAATTTACCTGGTGGAGGATACACATGAACGATTATTTCATTAGAAATGAAATAACCAACATCATTTATTGCTACAACACGAAAATAATATATACCACGAGTAAAATTAATTGTTAGCGAATAATTTGTTAAGCCACTTTCCAACAATGAGACATTTTCATTAGTATAATCACTAAAAGAGTTATTTGAATAATAAATAGAATAATTATGTGCCCAATTTGAGATATTCCAATTTATCAAAAAAATACCATTAATATCGGGATTTGTAGCATTAGAATTTATTGTAAAAGATTCAGGTAAAAGTTTTATAATAATTTTAATACAATTAGATAATGTTGATCCTGTTTCATTATAAGAAATAGCGACAAAATAATAAGTTCCGTTAGAAAATTGAACAGATAGGGAATTGTTTGTTAAACCATCTTCTAAAAGATTTAAATACCCATAATAATCATCGATCCATTTTGTATCCCAATAAATAGAATAATTATCAGCACCAATAGATTCACTCCAATTTAATGTAAAAAGACCATCAGTATCGGGGGAAGTTGCGTTGGAATTAAAGTTAAATTTTTGAGGAGCAGTTCTTAAACCTCCACTTTTATAAAAAGAATTTGGATCAAATTGATTATTATATTGAGTTGCAATCCAATCAGGTGAACGTTCGATATTTGATATTCTTATTTCATCAAGGGAACCATTATAATAATAGGAAGTGCTTGGGTGATTTTGCCATCCACACCCAAATATTACATCATTTAATGGTTGAGAAAGAGTAATTTGAGAGGAGGAAGTACTATTAAGTTTCCCATTAATATATATTTTTCCAATCCCTCCTTTTATAATTACTGTTAAATGTTGCCAAGAATTAAGAGGAATTCTATTATTAGAACTCATTGTCCCTACACCTCCAGTTGCAATTATTTGACCCTGCGAGAAAAATATCCTATAAGATTGTGCTCCCGAGTCATATCTATTAATTAAGGCTTGATTCGTACTATTATCGATAGGTAAAAACCATGCTTCAATTGTAGTAGCAGATGTTGTATTAAAATTTAAGCTTGAATGATTTCCTACATTAATATAATCATTAATTCCATTAAAATTTAAAGCTCCATTTACTTTTCCCTTAATTAAACTTTCTGATGTCATTGAACCATAGGTTATTCCATCATTATGATAAATTGAAGAATCTTTTATTATTTCCGATGGATCTTCTTTTAAATGCCATACTCCCTTATAATTATTATCCCATACTCCAAGGGGATTTTGCTGTGAAATGATTGAGGTATTTCCAAAATACATAGTAAAATTTGTATTTTCTAATGTTGAGAGATAAGGAATCCGTATCCAAGCGATTAACCTTGCATGAGTTGAAAGGTAACTTTGATTATAATATTCTATCTCAAAATCCATCCATTCTGTTCCATTATAAAAAACAATATCTCTTCCATCGGGTTGGGCAAATTTATGTAAATCTTTATCCAAAAGATCAATTAATAATGGAAAGTCTTTATGAACGCCACTCCCATTAACTTTAGTATGATCAATTGTAATTATCTTAGAAAAATTAAAATTTAAGGGTTTTAAAGGAGGTGTAGTTATTTTTTCTTTTTGTCCAAGTTTACAAAAAATTGAAGGATTATTTTGATTATCATAATTAGTTCTTATCCAATCTGATGATCTATTAACACTTGATAATCGAACTTCATCTAAGGAAGAAAATCCCGATTTTATAGGATCAGAAATATATAGTGGATTCGGATATGGATTATTTAGAACTTTAGAAGCAGTTGGGGGTATTGAAACTTCACTATGTAATACTCCATTATCATAAATTCTAACTTTTTCCGCTTCACCATTAAAAGTTAATATAATTTGATGCCATGTATTTATTGGGAATTGATAAGAATTCAAATAAATATATCCATTATGGTCCCACTGTACATCTTCAGTTGAACCTGCAGTATATTGCTGTTGATAAAATCCCCAACTTGGCTGAATATTATTCCCAAAAATTAAAGGGGAATTGCTAGATGTCTGGGCATTGATCCAAAATTCAAATGTACCAAAATTTGTTAAATTTATACTTTGATCATTGCCACAATTAATAAATTTAGTGTTTCCATTGAAATTTAATGCATTATTAATTTTACCGGAAATTAAATCATTTGAATTCATATTTGCATTAGCTGTACCATGATTACCATAAATAGTAGAATCAATAATTGGATAATTTGGATCTTCATCTAAGTGCCAAACTCCTCGAAAATTGTTATCCCATACACCAGATCTATTCTCTTGAGATTCAATTGTTGGATTCCCAAAATGCATCTGTATTATTGTATCACTCACAGGAGATAATCTAGGTATCCTTATCCAAGAAGTTAGATGTGAATGAGTATTATTAAATATAAAATTAAAATTTACAATT
>CAZBEU010000469.1:0-2025 GCA_964491005.1 uncultured archaeon
TTTCAGAAAACTCTCCTTGGATATATGAAGCTGCTATTTCTGGAAAAATAGACAATATATTGCTCCCCATAACTCAATATATGCAAATAAAAACAATGTAATAGAGGTTGCAAATTTAACTAATTTATTTTTTTTTTCTTCATCCATAAAATCATTTTTTATTGATTATTTTAATGTAGATATTGTTGATCCTATATATATGTCTTAATTAGACCATTTATTATTCGTCTATAATATTCTTTCTTATGATATTCAAGCTATATATATTGTTAATCCTACATACATATTAATAAACTTATTTATATATCTAGTATAATCTCTAAAACATAGGTCTTTTCTATGGAAAAAGGAAGGATTTTGACATATTAGAATTTGATCTTTTAATATAAGCTTGGATTTTTAAATCTTTATCAATTGAATTAATATTATTCAGATTTAGAAAAAAAAATTAAATTAATTTAGAAAATACTAAAAGTAAATTATTACTACCTTATTATATAATATAGATATATTTTAAATTTAACTGAGTTTTAATTTTCTATTCGGATATTATGGTTTTTATGTGAAAAATATTCCGATTTCTACTTCGAATAAAAAATTCAATTCTTTACATTTATAGTAAATCGAATTTATAGCAGTAGCTTTCTTAAAAAATTTAAGAGGACAAAAAATATGCCTAAAATGAAAAAGAAAAGTCAAAAAAAGGGACGAAGAAGTTTTACACCTAATCCAACTCCAAAATTATCAAGAGTAAAATTACCATTTAGAAAGAATGGAGAAATGTTTGCGCGGGTTATTGATATTTATGGTCAAGAGCGGATGGGAGTATATTGTGAAGATGGAAAGTATCGTAATGGGAGAATTCGAGGAAAAATTAAAAAACGTGTATGGATAAGAAGAGGAGATTTAGTTATCATTAATCCATGGGAATTTGAAACAGTAACTAATGGAAAATTAGAGAAATGCGAAATATCTTGGAGATATTTACGGCATGAAGTTTCATATTTAGAGCGAAATGGAAGAATTCCTCAATCTTTAGATAGTAATAACATTCCTCTTCTCTAAATATTTTTTTCAAAAAATAAAAAAAAAGATATATATTCAAGAAAAGAAAATATAAATAAGATTGTCAAATAATTATTTTGAGAAAATCCCTAGAAGAGAATACTAAGGGGGAAAAGATTTAAATGACATCTAATTTAAAAAGAGAATTAGATTCTCGACAGGCTAAAGCTTTAGAGGATTTAGAAAAACTAATAGGCAAAAAAATTCCACAAGTAGAGAAAATCACTGGTGATCGTAATCCCCAAGAAAATAAATTTGGATTAGAAAAATTCGGGAGTTCATTCGGAGTAAAAATAGAAGAAGGGAATATAATTGGATTAAGTTTATATGATTGTGGATTATCTATCTTACCAGAATCTATTGGATACCTTAAATCTCTTCAAATACTATATCTAAGGAATAATAATATAACAAATCTCCCAGAGTCATTTAGTACCCTTGATTCTCTCCAAATCTTATCTTTATGGCGTAATAATATAACTAATCTTCCGGAATCAATATTATCTCTTCAATCTCTCCAAGAACTTTGGTTACAATATAATAATTTAACTACTCTCCCTAACTCAATAACTAACCTTAAATCACTTATATATCTTAATTTAGGAAAAAATAGATTTACAGAATTCCCAGAAATATTGTCAAAACTATCCTCACTCCAAAAATTAATGCTCTGGGATAATCTAATACCTACAATTCCGGATTCTATAGGAAATCTCAACAACCTCCAAACATTTGGATTAAATGGTAATAAATTAACTTCCATTCCATTATCTTTTCGACGATTAAAAAGCTTAATAAACCTTGATTTGAGTGATAATCCATGGGAAGGAGAATGGAAAGGAATTGAGAATGATACAACCAAAAGAGTATTAGAATTATGCAGACAAAGAGCACCGATTATAATATATCTTTGTTATTCTTTAAAGGACGAAAAACAATATAATATTAATAATATTATGC
>CAZBEU010000470.1:0-4813 GCA_964491005.1 uncultured archaeon
TTCCATGGTTAAATGAACTTTCGGAGGAATATCACGAGGAGATTAAACTTGATATGATTCCTGATGATATATTTGAGAATTTGTTGAATAATTTTGATGCTGTATGGTTAATGGGTGTTTGGGAAAGGAGTCCAACAAGCAAACGTATAGCTTCAGAGCACTCAGGCCTTCAAATGGAATTTCATGAAGCTTTAGATGACCTTAGAGAGGAGGATATTATAGGATCTCCTTATGCAATACATTATTATCATATTGAACCACGATTGGGAGGAAATGAAGCTTTAGCTAAATTTAGAACAAAATTAACTGAAAGAAATATTAGATTAATTTTAGATTATGTTCCAAATCATGTTGCTATAGACCATCTTTGGATATTAGAAAAATCAGATATATTCATAAAAGGCACAACAGAGGATTTAATGAATAAACCTGATGAATATTTCTCGAAATATGGTTTAGTTTATGCTCATGGTAAAGATCCAAATTTTCCTTCTTGGACGGATACAGTACAAATTAATGCTTTTTCAAAAGAAGCCAGAAATAAAACTATTAATACATTATTATTAATTGCGGAGTTATGTGATGCCGTAAGATGTGATATGGCTATGTTACTTACTAATAGTATATTCAAAAAAACATGGAAAGAGAAAGTTGGCAATCCACCTGAAAAAGAATTTTGGATGGAAGTAATTCCAAAAGTTAAAGAAAAAAATCCAGACTTTAGATTCATAGCTGAGGTATATTGGGATATGGAATGGGATTTAATTCAACAAGGTTTTGATTTTTGCTATGATAAGAGATTATATGACAGAATTGTTAAAAAGGATTCTAAAGGTATAATTGAACATCTTAAAGCAGATATCTCTTTTCAGAAAAAATTAGTAAGATTTATTGAGAATCATGATGAACAAAGATCTTTTAATCTATTAGAATATAATTATTTAAAAATTGCAATACTTTTAATTCTAACTCTTCCTGGAATGGGATTTATATACGAGGGGCAAATGAAAGGATTTAAAATAAAATTACCTATTCAACTAAAGAGAAGAGTTAATGAAGGAAGTAACAATGAGATTTTTGAATATTATAAAAAATTACTTAATTTATTATCTAAACGAAAAATTAAAAGTGGGAATTGGGAATTATGCGAAGTATTGATTGTTAAAAATGATAATATTAGTATTCCATCAGATAATTTAATTGCATATCATTGGTGGAATTATTATAACCATTTTCTATTTATAATAAATTTAAGTAATAACAATTCGAAAGGTTATGTAAAAATACCATCGCTTCAGTTTAACCAAAAAGTAATATTATTCGAAGATCTTTATACAAAAGAAGAAAATTTCCTTCGTGGAGAGGAATTGAATAATTATGGATATTATACAGAATTAGAGGGATGGCAAGCAAATCTTTTTGAACTTAGAAATTTATAATTTTCTTTTTTTTTAATGAACAGTTACCGTTTTAGCTAAATTTAATGGTTGGTCTGGATCTAATCCATGAGCTAGAGCGCTATGATACGCAAGTAATTGAAGGGCTGGAATAAAAGTAATTGGACTAAATAAATTATAGTATTTATTTGCTGGTTGAGGGATTTTTATAACAGTGTCACTTAAATCACTGATTATTTCATCAGATTCTACAACTACAGAAATTATATACCCCCCTCTGGCTTTAAATTCCATAATATTTCCAATCAATCTTTCATATGATTCATCAGGAGGAGCAATGAATATTATAGGGAATCCTTCTCTTACTAAGGCTATAGGCCCATGTTTTGCATTTGCAGCAGAATATCCTTCAATAAATCTACACGCAACTTCTTTTAATTTTAATCCTCCTTCTTTAGCAGTTGCTATTGATATACCTCGAGCTAGGAAAAAATAATTAGCATTTTTTTCTAAATTATCAACCAATTTCTCAATAGAATGATTAGTTTTTTTTAAAAAATCCTCGATAATATCTGGAGATGATTTTAAAGCATCATAATAAGAGTCAATTTCTTTTTTTGGTAATATATTACGTTCTCTTGCAATTTGTAACCCAATTAATCCAAGACTTAATACTTGTGTTGTATATGTTTTTGTTGCAGCAACACCAATCTCTGGTCCTGCTTGTGTAATTATTGTTAGATCAGAATATCTGGTAATAGAAGATCCTACAACATTTGTTAGAGATAATATTTTAATATTTTTTTGTGCCTTTCTTGCCCATCTAATTGCTTCAATAAGATCTATAGTTTCTCCAGATTGGGAAACGGCAATGATAACAGAATTATCTTTCAATGAATCTAATAATTGATTTTCTAATTCACTGCATTCGATTTCTTGTATATATTTTCCAAGGAATTTAGTAATTATATATTTTCCCGCTAGAGAAGCATAATATGAGGTACCTGCAGCAGTTATATAAATATGCTCAGCAGATATTAACTCTTTAGCAAATATGGTTAATTCTTTCTCAGAAATCTTTAGGGTTTTTCTTAAAGCATTTGGTTCTTCAAAAATCTCCTTTAGCATAAAATGCTCATATCCTCCTTTTTCAGCAGCATCTATACTCCAATCTATATGTTTTAAAGGTTTTGTTATTTCAATAGGTTCATTTTTGAAATTTAAGATAGATACATCACCGGGTTTTAATATTGCTAATTCATTATCTCCTAGTATATAAAAATCTCTCGTATATGGTAAAAGAGCAGGAATATCAGAAGCACAATAGCTCACTTTTCCTTTATCTAATCCAATAATTATAGGAGACTCTTTTCTGGCGACGATTATAGAATTAGGCTCTTTAGAATAACATATTACAATTCCATAAGCACCTTTACACCTTTTTAACGTTTTTATCACTGAATTTTTAAAATCAATACCATCTTTGATATATTCTTCAATTAAATGAGGTATTATTTCCGTATCTGTATCTGATTGAAATACATGTCCTTTTGATAATAATTCTTTTTTTAGAGAAATAAAATTCTCTATAATACCATTATGCACTACAGCTATTTCGTTTTTACAATCTAAGTGAGGATGACTGTTTTTTCTAATAGGAGCACCATGAGTTGCCCATCTAGTATGGGCTAATGCTATATTTCCAACTAATTCATCAAATTTCAATTTATCTTGAATTTCTTGTATTTTTCCAGAATCTTTTCTCATATAAAGTTCTCCATTTTTATGAACAACAATTCCACAAGAATCATAGCCACGATATTCTAATCTTCTAATTCCCTCTAACGCAATTTTACCAATTTGCGTGTCTCCTGCTTGTATTATCCCAAAAATTCCACACATTTCACATTACCTTATTTAAAAAGTTTAAAGATTATAATTGAGAAATAATAATTTTAAAAAATATAAAAAAGTTTAAAATTTTTATCAAAAAATCAAGTTCTTGTTTATGTTTTGAGAATATAATTAGTTCTTACTTCTTATGAAAGTATCACAATTTTATAAAAGAGAAATTTAATATTAAGATTTAAAATAGAAAAATATAAAATTTTTAATTTGCATTACTACTTAAAAGAGTATTTTTTTAAAATAATATATATGATGTAATAATGATTTACCAGGGTTTATTCAATATTCTTGATTTATACATTAATGAAAGTGAAGTTTTTTACAAAAGCATAGATAATTTTTTTCAAAAGTCAGTTAGTAATATTAAATTTAATAAAAAAGACTTAGAGGATTCATTAAATAATATGGAAAAAAGTCTCACAAAAACACTTTTAGAATTAGGATTTTCTGAAGAAGAGATTAAAAATAAATTCTTTGATCCATCTTTAAATATAAATTTTAATGAGAAAAATTACTTTAATTCCTCATTTGAATTATATGATAAAAAGATATCTCCACTTATATATGAAGCTTTTTTAGAAAAAATTATTGATTATTTAGTAGATTCTAGTGTAGCTCCTTTAATTTTACAATTGAAATCAAAAGGAATTCTACCCTTTGAAGTTATAATGGAAATTCAACGATTGAAAAACTTATTAGAAAACGATCCAGAAAAAACAGCAAATCTTAAGAAATATATCAATATTCGAAATAAAATTATTCACAAATTTAGTCAAAATAAATGTGAAATCGAGAGCTTAGAAAATATCCAAGATCCTCAAGATAAGCTTCAATTAATCTATATGATCTATAGAATTATTAATTTTTTTAATTTAGAAAGAATGTTCGAGTTCACTAAAATTAAAGCATATCTTAAAAATAATATTAATGAATGGTTACAATCTGTTCCTCTTGTTACTCTTAGAAATCCAGATCTTTACTTCTGTGGACTCTATCTATCAAAAGCACTCCATATTGAAATTGATATGGAAAAAGTAGAAAAATTTCTATTAGAAACATATAGTGAAATTATTGATGAATTTGATGCAGCTATAATAGAAGATACAGATCAAATTTATTATTTCTTTAAATCAATTGAATTAATTAATATGAATCTCTCACAAAATAAATTGGATCAATTAATAAAAGCAGATTCATCATTTTTTGAAAAACATTTTTTAATGAACTTAGAGACATCTCAATTAGTCGTTATATTAAAACTTTATAATATCTTAGGATTAATTGACAAAATAGATAAACAAAAAATAAATGCTATTATAGAAGAAATAGATAAAAGAATCACTCCAGAAGGGATTCTTCAATATAAAGATGGTATTGTTTCATCAGAAGCCACTTATTATGTTTTATTTTGTTCTTATATGGAAGATACTTTAGATAAATTAAAGGATCATGAAATACTAAACAGTGTTGTTTCAAGAATTTATAGAAACTTAGAAATTACAGATTTT
>CAZBEU010000471.1:0-3926 GCA_964491005.1 uncultured archaeon
TTAATTTAAGAATTAAGAAATCCATTCCAGATATCTTTGAATATTTATTTTTACGTGCTGGGTTAATTGATTTATTTCCCGGAGCTAAAGGAGAAGTGATTCATTTACCTACTATTCTTAATGTAAACAAAAAAGCAAAAAAAATAGATTCTCTTTTGAGTCATATTTCTATAGGTATTAGTTCTGAAAATTAATTATTTTAATAGGATATTTTTTTATTGAAATTTCTTTTTTTTTTTAATTAGTTCTAAGAAACCATGATATTTCTATTTCATATATTTTACTTTAAATGAATCAATATAATTATTTCTTATTTTTATTACACGATATCCTCCTGCGGATCTTGGATTTGTAAAACTACCTAATCCTAATGCAGGTGTTTGAAGAATATAAGGTAAATTTCCTTGTATATCGGATGCATTTATATATTTTTCCGAATACTTATCATAATAAATTGCTGCAGGATTTTCTATCTTTTTAAGTACAAATGGAGGTGCACTTAAAACTTTTGATCTATTTGTTGTTGTCCCTAATTTAAACTCTTTTAAAGTATGAGTATGTCCAGATAGAGTTAATAATGTATAATTTTTACAAAAATCAATAATTTTTTCCCAATTTGATGAAATTGTTCCGTATTTTACATTAAATATGTTATCAATTCGTTTAGATTCCTTATTTTTGTTTTTTTCTAAAATTCCATTATCTTTTATCTTTCCCTTATTTTTATTATATCTTTTTTGTTTCCATTTTCTAAATCTTTCCTTTAAATATGGTTTTTTCCCAATATTTACTGGAGGTCCATGGGTTAATAAAATAATTTTATCATTATTTCCGATTTTATTACCTATTAAATTCTCTAAGAATTTTATTTGAAAATTTTTAAGTCCAGTCACAGATGGATGACCTGTAAGAAAATCGCGTATATTTTTAAATGAATCTGAACCAGTATTAAGAAATATAAAACGGAAATCTCCCAATTTTAATGTAAAATCTAATAGACAATTAATTTCTCTAAAATAATTATTTAAAGTCAATTTAGACTTAATAATGGCCGAAATGGGTGATGCTGAAAGAAGCTCATTTAAAGCTAATGCTTCTGAGGGATTTAAACCCATTTTTTTATATAATCCTCCCCATGTGAGATCATAATGATTCGGACGATAATCATGATTTCCTACTATTGTGAATACTGGACATAGCAGTTCTTCACTTTCAATTACTCCTTTATGCTTTTTTTTTGGTTTATGATTTAGAATTATATCCTTAAAACAACTCCAATTACTATGTTGTAATTCTAAATTATTTATATCCGTAGTTTTTTGTTTATATTTTGTTTTTATCGCATAATCAATAATATCTCCTGTGAGAATTATAAAATCCAATTTATTTTTTAATACCTCTCTATTTGTCAACTTGATGAATTTTCTTAATTGATTATTCGGATTTATCAACCTTTTTCTTAAAGGTTTTTTTATTCTTGTAAGTTCTTCACTGGAGCTTTTTTTTATAGTTGAGGTAATCTTTTTCTTTATATTTTTATAAAATTTAGCTGATCCTAATTTAATTGAAGATTTAAACCATTTTGTAACAATCTCATATATTTTATCATTTCGTTCTGCTAAATGAGTGTCTGTTATTTGAAAAAAAGTAAAATTTTGCCAATTTTGTTTTGTAATTACAAGGGAATGGTAATTGATTCTATTTAAAGGTCCTTTAATATCAAACATGATAAATGACCTTTCCTTAAAAAAATCAAGAACTTCTTCTGAAAGTGAGAAATCAATTTTTATTTTGTAATAAAAGTCTATTTTGTTAAATAAATGAATATCATCTATTAATTGATGAGGAAGAAAACTGAGATAATCTAAATCTTCTATTTCACTTATGGTGTCATGTGTCTTTTTTTCTATTTCTAAAATTTTTGGTTTGATTGCCTCTCCTCTATATCCTCTCGGTCTTATTTTATGTAGAATATTTTTAATCTTTTCTTTATTCTTTTTTCTTTTAAAGAAATATTTGATTCTTGATAGAAAATTATATTCTTTTTTTCCTTTTTCAAGAAATTCTTTTAATTTTAATTTGTAATCTAAAATAGGAATAAGGACTATATTATCGATAAGTTCACTTCTTAGTTCTTCTTCACTTTGGACATTCGAAATCAATAATAAATCTGAAGAGATTACATTTTTGAGTTTTTTTGTTTCAATACTTAGAAATTTAGGATGTCCTAAATTAGGATAAATAATCATTGATCTATTAGTAACTATATTTTCTTTAAAACTCATATCTTATATCTCTATAAGAAATACAGATATATTTATGCATCAATAGATTTTATTGTTAAAAAATTATTTTATCAAAAATCTATAAAATAGAATTATTTCTATATTAGATGATATAAAACCTAAGTAAATTTAGATTTTTTTTATTAAATTATTATTTAAAGAGGAGTATAATAATGAATAGAGTACTCTATTCATCTGCATTTGCTAAATTAACAAATATAACATTATCACCACGAACGACAATTGAACCTAAGTCTTCGTGTTCTTCTTTAATATTACCTTCTTCATCTTGATATTCGAATAATTGACTTGTATCCTCAAGATACAGATTTAAATGTTCATCAAAACCTTCAAGACGACCCCTAAATAATCTATTTCTCTTAACCTTAATCAAGATGATCTTATTTACTGAATTTTTTAAATAATCTATAGGTCTTTGTTGTGTTCTATATTGTTGTCTTCTTTCCATTAAAAAACACTAAAATAAAATTATACTAATAATTTAAATATCAAAAGAACACATTAAAACCTTATGATTATTTCTATATTAATGAAAAAATTCAAATAGTTGACTGTCAGGAAAATGTCTGATAATAAGGAATTAGTATATGTAAAATGTTGTGTAAAAAATTGTCAAAAACAGATAGTTTTAGAAGAAGCTATGAAGATCAATAACAACTATTTTTGTAGTGTATGCGGAGTTGCATATTATCGATCTTTTTTAAATTTCTAAATCTTTATTTATTTTCATAATAACATTGATATTTTCGGCACATTTTTCGTGCAAAATTCATTTGTTCCCTGGTTTCTAAACAGCATTTTCTTTTTTTTTTAATCCATTTAACGGGATCCATTTCTGATGGAATATATCCATTCTGAGCCGCCCAAACGACTATTAATTGTCCTGTTCTTCCACAACCAGCTACACAATGAACTACAATTGGTTCACGTCTTTTTTTATGAAGCATAGTTATCTCCAAAAATTTCTTAATTTGGATCTCATTAGGTATTCCATAATCTGGAATATTTATATGATAATATGCAAAATCTTTTGGAATATTATTCTTATTATCAAATTCACTTGCATTTATAATTACTTTAATCCCTTCCTTCCTATATTTTTTAAAAACTGGAGGATCTGGCCACCAACTTGCCGCCATTTTCTTTTTTATAATCCAAGTAAAATCTTCTGTCCGCTCTGGCATACCATTTATTGGCCAATACCAAGGTCTTACGATAATAATCACCTTCTAAGATAAAAATTGTTCTAAAATTTATAATTATATAAAATAAAAAAATTATTATATTCTCTAAAAAAACAGGCCCGGAGGGATATATTCCCTTAAAAATAATTTTCTTAAGATTTGAACCCTCGACCATTAGCTTAGGAGGCTACCGCCCTATCCAGTCTAGGCCACGAGCCTTAATATGTAAAAATAAAGATTAAGATTATTAATTTACAAAAATATTAAATTTTTATCATTAATCGTTAATTATTCATTTCATTGATAAGGTAATTTATCAATTCAAAATTTTCAAGATTATTATTTTAGTATTTCTTAAAGGAAATAAGATTATAAATAGATAAAAAAAGAAAAAAAATTTAGAAAAAAGGAATAATTTATCCTTTTAGCTTAATTT
>CAZBEU010000472.1:0-3602 GCA_964491005.1 uncultured archaeon
CAATTCATATAAATTAAGAATAATTGCATCATTACACCATAACTCAATTTTTTTGAGAAATTAAAATAGAGAACCATAAACTATATTTTATATCCAATTAATCAAAAAAGAAAAGTATTATTTCAGTCCATAAAATGACAAAAACCAAGAAAACATTGGGTTTTTAATCCCAAGTTTCGCTTGGAGAATATAGAAATGAATTCGTTAGATTATAGCAAACAATACAATAACAATTGCTTTGATTTGCCCTTATCAGATAGAATATAAATATATTAGATTGTTATATAATTTCTATGGATATATTTATTATTAATCTAATCAATATATTATTCTGATAGAGAAGATAATAAATGTTTATTTTTAAATTTTGTTAATTTACGGGGAGAAAAATGGGAATAGATACATAGAACATATAATAATTATATTTTTGTATATAAATGCAAGAAGTTTACTTCCTTTAAAGATGGACGAATCGCACAATTCTTCTTTAGATTAATATTCTCTTGTATTTTATATTTCTTTAATTCTAATTAAAAGATTAGTTGGAGAACCATCTTGTATTGTTTAAGGATATAATAGAGAGTAGGAATCTACACTTCTTAGAGAGTGATCATTCAATACTTCATATACCTCTTTAATGTTAATATTTAAAATATTTTAACAATTAATATAAAGAAGATAAAAAAACCTATGAATTGGTATGATAGAACAAAATAGTACTAATGATGAAAAATTAGAGGAAAAAACACTTTTATTAAAAAAAGCTATAAGTAATTTTAGACGATTATTTGCTGAAAAATCACTACAAATTCTTATTTTTGGGGAAGGATTTCCAAAAAATCAAGAATGTTGGCAAGGAAATTATCTAAATTGTAATGAATGTAATAATACACAATGTAAATATGCAAAAATAAGATTATTACTAAGAGAGAAAATAATAGAACAAGAAGATTCTGTTATTTTTCCTGAAGAGCTCCATTTAATTAATCCGACCTTGGATGAGGAATTATTTATGAAAATTTGCCATGATGAATTTGATTTAATAATTATGTTGCCTGTATCTTTTGGTTCTATTGATGAATTTTCAAGTTATTCAAGAACAGACTATTTAGCATCTAAAATGAGAGTATTTGTTGAATATCAATTCCATCCACTATATACACAAGAAAAAGCAAGACTTATTGATTCCTATCTTAAATTTCTTACAGTATATGGTCATGTGTATCCCTATAAAGATAAAGAAGAGCTAGTGAAAAGTGCATTAATTTTAATAAATAGCTATCGAAAAATAAAACTAATAAAATCATTAGATAATAAATAATTAATAGATTAAATTTATTTGATCTAATCAAAACTTTTAAATATTTAGATTACTATATAAATATTGAAAAAAAATACGAAAAAGAGGTTTAATAAAATGAATGAAATAAAAATGAATAGCACAGAATTAAGAAGAAAAGAAAAATCATTAAGCATATTAAGTAATATCATCAGATTGAAAATTTTATATTTACTAGCTGAAACTGAAGGAAGACTTAATTTTAATGAAATAGCAACAAAATTGAACATCGAAAAAAATAAACTTTCATATCACGTAGCTCTTCTTAAAAATAATAAATTTATCTCAAATAAAGTCAGATCAGACAGGGAAGGACGTGCTTTCTCTTTTTACAATATAACTAACAAAGGAGAAAATGCAATTGAATTTATTGAGAAAATACAAAATGATGATGAAGAAGACTTAAAAGAATTAGAAATGATTTAAGTAAGGATTTTTTAAACTTCATTTCATCCTAAAGTGATCATTTTTTAATATTCCTTGATTTTAAATCGTATTTTTTGGAACCCTATTCAGTAAACATTATATAAGAGGTTTAAGACCATAATAAGTACATAATTCATCATTATGTTTCGAAGCTGATACATTTTCATAGACTTTTTCGATTATCCAATCTTCATTTATTAACCAAGTACGTCTTTTAACTCTACCACTTTCTAATGCTCCGAAAGCTTTAGCTGCAACTTTATCTGGATCAGATAGTAATAAAAATGGGAGATCATATTTTGTTTGGAATTTTTTATGCGATTGTACAGAATCAGCGCTAATACCAATTATTTTAATCCCTTTTTCTTCATATTCGTTTATATTATCTCTAAATTGTTTAGCTTCTGTAGTACACCCAGGAGTATTATCTTTTGGATAAAAATATATCACTAGTTTTTGACCTTTATAGTCTGTTAATTTAATTAATTGTCCATCTTGGTTGTATAATTCAATATTTATTGGTGCAGGATTTCCTTTTTTTAACATAAATTCACCTCTGTTATTAATTATTTAATTTTATATACAATTTGAATTAAAATTATAGAAGATTATGATATTTTAGTTAAAATATATGTTGGTTATAAAACAAATATCTTTTTAAAAATAAGATTATAAGAATAAATCATAATTGTGTAATGATTTATGATATAATATAAAATCATTCAGGAAAAAAAAGTGATAAAGTGATATATCATATTTTAATAATTTTTGCTAAACAATTGTTCTGATGTCTTTTCTTTAATACTTTGTATTATCCTAATTATATTTTATAATGTTTTATTTGATAAATTAATAATCTATAATGTTAAATTTTAAACATTTGGTTATTAATTAATACTTATAATTTTAACACTGTAGAGATTATTTAGAAATGATTAAATTAGACAATAAAAAATTGATGCAAATTTTAAACATATTTTCTTTTATTTTGATGCTTATTGCAAATATGTTAGCTGTGATACTACCTTTAAATAATAAAAGCACAGCTGAGCTTTCTGATGCATATCCTAATTTATTTGTTCCTGCTGGAATTACTTTTAGTATATGGTCAATAATTTACATTCTATTAGGTGTTTTTAGCTATTATCAAGCAAAAGATTTGTTAAAAAAAGAAAAAGGAACCTTACCATTTTTAGAAAAAATCAGCTTTTTTTTTATCGTAAGTAATATTGCTAATTTTGCTTGGATATTCGCTTGGCATTATCAACTAGTAGCTCTTTCATTAATAATTATGATAATTTTATTTATATCTTTGTTAATGTTGTATCTTCGTTTAGGTATTGGAAAAATAGAGGTGTCAAAGGGAGAAAATAGATTTATTCATGTCCCAATAAGTGTCTATATAGGGTGGATAACAATTGCAACAATCGCAAATGTGACTGCGTTTTTAGTCTCAATAAATTGGGATGGATTTGGTTTACCTGAAGAATTTTGGACGATTTTAGTAATCAGTGTTGCAATAATTATTAATCTTTTGATTTTATATACACGGAATCGCCCTTTTGGAAATTCAATCTTATAATAACCGCTTGCCAGTACAACAGCCCTATTGCTGCTATTGCTAATTAGATCATATTTCAAGCCTGAAAGGTCATGTACTGATTCTTTATCGATATCATGCCCAATGCTTTTATATTTCACTCTTGCCAAATCCGCCTGCTTCTGGCCTGCTATCACAAGCGGCATCACTGCTTCGCACGATATTCGTTTAAGATTTTCATATTCAAACCGAATCCCCATCTCATGGGCTGCTTTTGCAACGCAAACCGGGTCGCTT
>CAZBEU010000473.1:0-1989 GCA_964491005.1 uncultured archaeon
ACCTGTTAATAATAAACAAGAATTTTCATTATTAAATAACACATTTTTATGGATAGAATTATCAGTTGAATTAAATAGCATAATTCCTATATTGTTCTCTATGATTTTATTTTCGATTATTTCAATTGTATTTGAATTTGAGAGAATAATTGAAGAACTTGTATGAAGAGAAAGATTATTACCTATAACGTTAATATCTTTTGAGTTCGTAAGTTGAATACCACAATAGTTTTCATATATTTCATTTTGAAAAATAATATTTTGTTCTGAAAACGAACAAGATATTGCATAATTAATATTGTTAAAGAATTTACATTCTATAATAGCAATATTAGATGCATTATAAAGTTCGATTGCTCTTGACCAGTCGAAAAAACTATAGTTATATATAATTATAAAACGATTTGAATTTTTTATTTATAAACCAAATTCTTGTCCTCCACCATTAAAAAGTAAATTTTCCAGTAAATATGCGTTTTCAAATGATAGTCCCTCTGTATTATTTTCAATAAAAAAATAATCTACAGCATCATTTCCATCAATTGAAATTGCTATAGCAGAATTTTGTAAATTATAATTTTTTTTATTTGATGAATTTAGTCCAATTAATTGAATATTAGAAACCAAAACAATCAAAAAAGTAAAAAATACTAATAATAGAATCGAATTTTCAAATTTTTTAAAATACTTCATATTTTTCACAAAAATAGAATATAATTTTTTGTTTTATTCCATAAAGTAGTAGGTTAAGTTGTATTGCAATTATCCTACAATTTATAATTAATAATATGAATTTTAGTCAGTTATTAAAAAGATCTAGTACAAAAATGAATTGTCTATAAAAATTATATTATTGCCCAAATTTTGATTAGAATTATATTTTTTTAGGAAGAAAATTAATTTGATTCTTTAAACTGAAATAATAGTTCCTATTTTTTATTGTTCTTAAAATATCACTTGAGAGTATATTCTTTAGAAGCACCTGTGGAAATTAAATTTTCTAAATTCTAAACTATAAAATTATTATTTCGGTGATATACCCATATATATTTTTTAGCGTGAAAGTGGACTTTCACGATGATGATCTAAAAATTAATTTATCTTTCTAAAAAATTATCAAAAGAAATTAAGAGTATTAATACCTATTAAAAATTTAAATAATTCATTTATGCTTATTCAATTTTATTTTACTAAAGTTATTTTTCAAAATCTTAAAACACAAAAATTAAAGGCTAAATTTATATTAAATATTTGTAATGATAATAAGAGGATATAAAATGAATGAATTAAATGAAAAATTCCTTCAAGATGCATTATCACTTCCCACAAATTTACGAACTAAATTGGTTGATAAGTTAATAGAAAGTCTAAATGTTCCAATTGAAAAAGAAATTGACGATTTATGGGCAGAAGAGGCGGAAAAACGCGTATCTGATATAGATTCTGGTAAAATAAAACCTATTTCAAGAGAAAAAGTTTTCAAAGAAATACAATCTCGGTTTAGAAAATGAAATATAGTTTCCATCCCTTAGCAATCGAAGAATTAAATAATTCGATTGATTATTATGAAAATAAGAATTCTGGTTTAGGTTTAGTGTTTTGTAGAGAAAATGAAAAAAAAAAATTACTGAAGAGGGTTTATAAAAATGTTTTACCTTTTTCAGTAAGTTTATATTTATCATTTGATTCTTCAATTAAATTAGCCTCAATTAATTCTCTAATACTACTTCGTATTTTAAATAAAGGCACATTAATTTGAGAACTTATTTCTTTCACATCTAAAGATTTTTTGGAAAGAGCATTGATTAAAGCTTTTCCAGAATCTGATAAATTACCATTATCATCTATACAAGGCATTTTAATCCTCTAAAGCTTTTTTTTACAGAAATACCAATCTTTACATTCATATCCCTCTTTTACTCGTTTTTCAGCTGCTTCTTGAGTCTTAGGGGGAGGTACAATAACATTATCTCCAGGACGCCAGTTTGC
>CAZBEU010000474.1:0-2981 GCA_964491005.1 uncultured archaeon
ACTTTTCAACGAATTGGTTTAAAAATAAGAAAGATGAAAACGGAAAAGAAATTCCTCATGCTCATCCAAATGCTCGCTATACAATAAGAATTGAAGAATTAAGCAATGCAGATAAAAACTTACACAATCCTGATGGTGTTCCCATCGAAGGAATCTTTTATGGGGGAAGAGATAGTGATACTATGCCTCCTGTTTTAGAGAGTTTTAATTGGAGTCATGGTGTGTTTTTAGGAGCATCAATAGAATCAGAAACAACTTCTGCAACAATAGGTAAGGAAGGTATTAGAGATGCAAGTCCAATGGCTAATTTGGATTTTATTGTCGTACCATTGGGTAAATATTTAGAAAATCATAAAAATTTTGGAGAACATCTAGAACACCCTCCAAAAGTATTTGCAACAAATTATTTCCTTAAAAACGAAGATGGTAAATATCTAAATGGTATGCTTGATAAATTATGTTGGGTTCTTTGGGCAGAAGGCCGTGCTCATGGTGATTATGGTGCTATAGAGACGCCTATTGGCTATATACCAAAATATGAGGACTTAAAGATTTTATTTGAAGAAAATTTAAATAAAATTTATACAAAAGATAATTATGAACAACAATTTTCAATAAGAATTTCTAAACTTATTGCTAAATTAAATCGTATTGAAAATATGTATAAAAAAGAGGATAATGTTCCTCAATTCTTCTGGAATATATCTGAAGAACTTAAAATCAAACTTAATAACCTATCCAGTGAAAAAGGAATAGATATAGTTTCTCCATTTCAATTTAAATAATTACTTAAAATATTAAATTGAATAGTATTTTCTTATTCTCTTTTTTTTTAAACAGCTTACTAATTTTATTATCTTAACCCAGATTCTTATTTTTTCATCATATTTTTATTAGATCATACCTACTCTATAATGAATATTCATTCAAATTATATAATTGAGGAAAAAAAAATGCCAAGTTTTAAAGAAACGTATGAAGCTATTAAAAATGATTGGGAAAAAGGAGAAAAGAATTTTAACATAGAATGTGAAATGCTCCATGAAGGAATGCAGATAAAATGTACTATGGATACAAAACCATTTGAATTAATAATAGATGCTCCTGAAGGATTAGATGGAACTAATATGGGACCATCTCCATTATTGGTGATATTATCTTCAATTGGGGCGTGTATTATAGCTGTAACTAAATTTTGGGCTAAGATAATGGAAATAGAAATTGAAGAAATGAAAGTATTTTCTCGTGGACATATCAACTTAGGAGCTATATTTGGATTAGATGATTCAAAATTAGCAGGTTATGATAAACTGGAGCCTGTAATTAGAATTAAAGCAAATGCTTCTGAAGAAAAAATTAATGAACTTATGGATAAAGTTTTTTCCCATTGTCCTATAATCAATAATATGGGTGGAGCTTCTCCAATAAATCCTAGAGTTCAAATAAAGAAATAAAATTTTTTCTTTTTTTTTTAGAGGAAATCTTAATTCAAAACATTTTTTACTTTATAAGTTTTATTCGATCTATCTATTTCAATTAATTTCCTAATCTCTAATTTATTTAGAAAATCTTTTATTTCAATTTTATCCTTGTTTAATTTATCTGCAAGACCTTTAATATTATTTTCATATGATCTTAGAATTTCCAAAAGATCCTTATAATTCATAAATATCTTTTCAAAAATAATCTTTAAAGATTCTGTTATATTTAATCCTGTTTTTACACTAATAGGTAACATCTTAATCTTAGTTGATAAATTATTTTGTTTTATTATCTCTTTAGGCGTACGAGCATCCTCTAAATCTTGTTTATTAGCTAAAAAGAGAACTGGTAGTTGATCTCCAAGTATATTATATAGGGAATTTAATATATTTATTGCTTCTTTATCTTTTTGTGGTTCTGAAGCATCAAAAATAAATATTATACCATCTGAACCACTTGAGATAATTTCTCTTATAGTTGAGAACCTTGTGAGACCGGGAGTTCCAAAAAGATAAATCCTATAATTATTGATTTTGACTGATCCTAAATCCATCCCTACAGTATATAATTTCTCATCTGCTCCTTTTGCTTCAATGTTCAGTGAATTAGGATCAAAATTTCTGATATAACTAGATTTACCACTCTGTACCGGACCTGATATTAGAATTTTCATGATATAATTTCCAATAGAAGTAAGAAAGATCTTTTATATATAAAATTATTAATTAAAATTCCTAATAAATATTGATATTTTTTAAATTTGAAGAAATTGAAGATTTTTTTAATAAAAATAATTTCTATAGCCCAAAATTATAAACAAAGGAATGAATAATAAAATCCTCATATTATCATCAAAATCTTTTATTATTGGATCCAATACTATGAATATAATTACGATAACATAAGAGTAATTTTATAATGCAAACTAGTTTTTTTGTTATTTTTGTTAAAAAAGATTCTTTGTGTTAAATGTCCTAATTTCAAGATAAATATTAATAGTAAATTCATTTTTTATTTATTCACATTTTAATATTTATTTTAACTTTTAATATTCTAAAAAAAAAGATGATATACTTATGAATAAAACTATAGATAAAGAATTAAAAAAAATCATTAAAGCAGAAAGAACTCAAGTAAAACTTGTTAATTATATGGTTAAAGTAGGACGTTGGCTATTATTTATTTTTCCCTTGATTCTTGTAATAATAACTTTATATGCAATAGTAATTACTTGGAATGTTGAAAATGTTAATTTTTGGACGCAAAATTTAGATTATCAAATATTAATGATTCTCTATCTTATTCTAATTGCACTATATTTTTTGAATTCTATTATATTACTATTAGGTGCTTTTAAGACAAATCAATCCCTCACTAAACGATTAGAATTTGAGAGAAAAAGAGGTAGGCCTATAGATAGCCTTGATGGATTTAAAACATTATCTAATAATGTAATGCGGGTTGTTAATCTTCTTAAGATTATCTCATTAATATGTATA
>CAZBEU010000475.1:0-9240 GCA_964491005.1 uncultured archaeon
ATTTTTCTTAGTTTCAATACAAGCATGGAATTGCTGGCAATGTTTTTTAATTTGGGTTAGATCCTTGAAATGTTATTCTCAAGATCTTCCAAGAACCGTGTTAGTTCAACTATCAATTAAATGGATTAAACTATCTCTGAATAAAAAGCTTATAATTCCAGAATATTCATTGATTGAAACAGGGTGATAAAAATTTAATAATTAAAAAATACTCGGTACTGTTTAGGGGTGAGTAGTTCAACTTTGGTTATAATAACCACTTATTTGATTTTTAAAAATATAAGAAGAAGGAAATTTAAAATTAATTGAATAATTAGAATATAATTAAATTCATATTAGAGTTCTAATCTAATAAATCTTCTATTCTAAGTTTTAGTCCGTCTTCTGCTGCAATAACATTTTTAATATTTGTAAATTCCTTTATTTTTTCTATTTGACTTGGAATATAATTTTTTTTTGATATAGGACTATCCATATACACTCCAAAATGGTTTAAAATGATTGTTTTTGGAGGTGGTGTTATTTTTTTTAAATATGGAAGTACTTGATCTGTAGCAAGATGACGTTTGCATAAAATAGAGTCTGGTCTAAGGAGATTTAAAATTAAAATATTAACACCATTATATTGACTGGCAAATCCATCAAAAACAGTTGTATCACTAGAATATGCTATAGAATATGTATCAAAGTTAAATCGAACCCCAAAACCCTCTTCATTTGAATGCAGCACTTTTGTTCCTAAGATTTCTGTATTTTTAAATTTCAATGATGCACCAGCTTTGAATTCAACAATTTTTTCTAGCATATTAAGATGGTATTTAGATATTATGGGTAATGTATCTGAAGTTGTGAGTAAAGTACCTTTTTTAAAAAAGACTTTATTTTTATCATGCAAATATTCTCTAGAGGCTTCAATAATGGCCCCCATATCTCCTGTATGATCTAAATGTAGATGTGTTGCAATAAATAATTCAGTTTTAGTTGGTTCTTCTTTATATTGATTTATTCTTACAATTGCTCCGGGACCAGGATCAATATGAGCTTGTGTATTGTTAAATTTAAATAAAATCCCACCAGTAGCTCTATATTGAGTTCGAACATGATGACGGCCTCCCCCAGAACCAAGAATTACAAGCTCATCTTTTTCAGACATGATTTAGGACATATAAGTTTTATTTAATGCGTATTAATTTGGAAAGCTAATATAACGAATCTAAATATTTCTCACATAGAATAACATTATATTAATACTTGCATCGATTCATTAAGGTTTTAGCGATCACTTTAAAAGCTTTATTCACATTATGTCCCGTTTTTGCAGATGTTTTTATATATCCTGCCATATTAAAGGTATTCATAACATTCAACATAAATTCATCTTCAACAGCAATTAAATCTTTTAGATCTGCTTTTGCTCCTACTAAAAGAATAGGTAAAACGGGATCATGAGATCTAACTATATTTACCCATTCTATTAATTCCTCCATTTCAGGCATATGAGTAAGATCAACTAATAGGAGAGCAGCTCGAGCGCCCATAACATAATTTCCTAACATATGTCGAAATCTTAATTGACCACTAAAATCCCATAATTGTAAAGTACATTCTGATTTTGAATTACACTCGAGTTCTTTTATGTAGAAATCTACACCAACAGTCAAAACAGTTGATTCATCAAACTTACCTTCAACATATCGACGTAGTAAAGATGTTTTTCCTGATCCTCCTTCTCCAATAGTTACAATTTTAAATAAGTACTTTCTTTTTTCCACGCTATTAATACCCACTTATCTATAGAATAAAATAAATAATTCCTAAATAATATGCCTATCTATTTAGTGTTTTTTTTTAGTGTTATTCTATCTGTTTATTAAAAATCTATAAAAATTTATAATTTTTTATAAATAATCTGAAAGTCATGAAGATAATTCAAGCTTAACAATATTATCTATATCATTTGAAATTTGAGAAATTTTATTGTTTATAATCCCTTTAGGAAAAAAAAAAGATTTATAGGTTTTTTTTTCAAGATAATTAAAACAAGCTATTGCTTCTTTTTCTGCTTTTTTGCTTAATGAAGCTAGTTCTCGATGATTTTTATTTTGAGGATTGAATTTTCTTATCGGAAAATTAAATGGTTTTTTAAAGATATGTCTTGAACTTCTTATAATTTGTATCTGATTTGTGATAAGATTTGAGTTCAATATTGCTGATAAATAATAAGCTTCTTCAAGATTATCAGTTGGATAATAACTTAAATCCCCAGATATTATATAATTTCCTTGGATTACAGCGGACTTGAGAATTCCTCCAGAATTATTATAAATAACTTTGATTTTTTTTGATTGCGCTGTATGTAAAAGTTTACCCCATCTATTGAGATTATCCATCAAGGATTTATTTTTAGTAGTAGTTTTTTTTAACCTTAAGTAGATCTTATTTATTTTATCATAAAATGATCTTGAATATTCACTTAGAGTGTTCAAATCAAATTTTAGATTTTTATTATTTATTGGTAAAAATACTTTATAATTATTATAAATGTAAAATTTTAATAATTCTGTACTCTTAACAACGTCGAAAATGTTTTTTTTATCAACTATTTCATCTCTAAACTCAATTTTATTCCAAGGTTTTTTTGCTCGTTTAAAAATTCTTTCATCTGGATTAATTTTTACAAGAGAATTTTCAATTGATTTTACATTAACAAAAATTAAATTTCTAGGATTGAGATCTGCACCTTTTCTGAATAAGGATTTATAGATACTATCTTTTAAATTAAATAATTCTTTTTTTTTTGATTGGGTGACCAATCTTTTTGTATATATTTTATTACCCATTATTACTCTATTATATGGTACTAAAATCTCCTTTGATTCAAGTTTTAGATTGTAATTCATTAAATTATAACTATTATTATTAATTTTTTGTGCAGTATAGTTATAACAAGGAATCCTTAATTCAGTTATAGGATCATTAGTATTAATTTTTCTTGCAAATAGGCAAATAAAATCAACAGGAAAAATCTTTTTTGACGAATTATTAAAATTCCAAATTTCTATTGATTCAAATCCTCTAAAATTTCTAAATCGAGAAGTATGAGAACCAGTTATAACTCCTTTAGTTATTACAAAAAAGATCTTTGAATTTGTTTTCATATAATTTTCATAAGAAGAATAAAAAAATACAGTAGATATCTCAATATTTAAAATATTTTTAGGTGATGGTTTTATTTCCATTTTATCAACAAGATTTCTTATAATTTCTTGTTTTTCAATAGAATCTATATCTCGAAAGGTATACCAAGGGGGATTTCCTATTATTAGATCAAATAAACAATCTTTAAATTTATTATTTGGGTATAATGAGTTTAAATTAAATATATTGATATTAAAGTTCTTAAATTTTTTACCTAATAATAAAATAAAATTAATTTTAGCCATATATACTGAAACTGGATTGATATCAAATCCATAAAGATTATTTATAGCTTGTTTCTTTTTCAGTTCAGGAAGATCTGAATTTAAAATCTTTCTAATAATTATAATTAAAAAATTTCCCGAACCACAGCAAGGGTCCAAGACTTTTTCACCAAAAATATATGAATGATCAACCATCTTTTGAACAAGAAAAAATGGAGTATAAAATTCTCCTGTATCATGGCGAATTTCTTTTGGAATAATATTTTGAACGATAAAATCAAAATATAATTCTGGTTCTATATTTAATTTTGTTAATAATTGTATTATTTCCAATAAAATAGATAGAAACCGGTTAGATATATCTAAATCTATTTCTAAAATAGAATTAAAGTAATCCAAAGTAAATAAATCAATTTCACTTCTTTTTTGAGAAAAATCATAGTATATCTTTTGAAAATAATTTTTAGTTATTATTTTGGATTCTTTGGGTAAATCAAAACCTAAATAAAATTTAGAAATTAAAATATAACCCATATAATATACTATTGAAAAATACAGATATAGATCGACATCAAGATTATCCTTATTATAGAGATCATAAAAGTTTTTTTTCCATAAGATATAATTAGAATTATACTCGATATTTTTTTTTTTTATAGTTGTTTTTATATTGATTAAATTAGTAGTTAGTTGTTCAAGTTTTATTTTTTCATCGATTATATTGATTTTTTTTTCCAAAATTTATTTGCTCATTTATGATATTTAAAATATATTACATTTAAACAAATTATTGAAGGTTAGTAGGAATTATTTCTCAGAGAATAATGTATAATAGATAAAAAAATAACGATAAATAAAAAAACCTTCTGAAAAAATCAAATAAATTTTAATCTTTCATATAAAGAAAAGATTAAAAATGTTAAACCGATTAGTTTTTTAAAAACAAGATTATTAGAACGTTGCCTTCTAAAGATATAAAACTTTCTGAATTTTTTAAAGATGGATTATATTTCTTATGTGAAAAATGTGGAGCGTGCTGTAAAGGATTAAATAATGGAGAAGTATATCTTTATAAAAATGATATTGAAAAACTAGTAGAATATCTAAACAAACAAGGAGACCATTATACTCTAAAATCATTTGCAAAAAAATATTTAAAGCTTATTAGAACAAGTTTTTATTGGAAAGAAAAGGCGAAAACAAAAGGGAAAAATTATTATTTCTATGCTCTTGGTTTCAAATTTACAGGAAAGGATGAACATTGTGAATTTATTGATAAAAATAACTTATGCTCAGTTCATATTGCTCGTCCATTTCAATGTAGAGCATATCCTATTGGATGGAATATCTTGATAAAGAATATGAGAAACTTTAGAAAGTATGCTAAAGAATGTCCTGCATTAAGAAACTCCTTGGAAAGAAAAGGAGACTTATATAAACCAGAACAAATAATTGAATGTGCAAAAAAAGAATATGAATTAGAAAAAGATTTTTTTATAGAAATGAAAAAAAATAAATTTGATATTTTTAAAACTTACAACTTTCTACCAAAAGATATTTCAAGGTAATTCATTTTTTAATTTAAGCATCAAGATTATCTTTTTAAAATAATAAATTTTAATTGTATTAGTATTACTCAAATTATTGATTATAGATCTGAAAATATTTACGTGAAATGCTTTGAATATAGGATTATTTATTTGTGAATGTGGGAGAAATATTAGTGGAACGATAGATGTCGATAAATTGTATAAACATTTTTCGAATTTATCTAATTATCATGTTTTTAAAGACCAATACTTATGTTCAGAATCGGGCGTAAATAATATTATAAAAGAGATAAAAAAAAATAAAATTGAAAGGATTGTAATCGCTGCATGTTCTTTTAAATTACATGGATCATTATTTCAAAAGACTATCGAAAAAGCTGGAATTAATAAATATTTATTATCTTTTGCTAATATTAGGGAACAAAATTCATGGGTTCATTCAAAAAATCCAATTAAAGCAACAAGAAAGGCTATTGATCAAATTAATATGGCTATAGAAAGAGTCAAATTATTACTTCCTTTAGAAGCACAATATCGAAAAATTATTCCAAAAACTTTAATCATAGGTGGAGGAATAGCAGGAATAAAAGCAGCTTTAGTTATTGCGAATGCAGGATATAAAGTATATATGATTGAAAAAAGACCTACTATTGGAGGATATATGGCTTTATTTGATAAAACATTTCCAACTCTTGATTGTTCGATTTGTGCTTTAGGTCCTTTAATGTCTGAAATAGATGATCATCCAAATATTGAGCTTTTAACTCTTTCAAAAGTAAGAAATGTTAAGGGAAATATTGGAAATTTTAAAGTAACTGTAGTAAAGAAACCACGTTATATAAAAGAAGAAGAATGTATTCATTGTTTTGATATTTGTAGAGAAGTATGTCCAATTGAAATAAAAGATACTTTTTTTCCTAGAAAGGCAATTGATGTACCGTTTCCTCAAGCAGTACCTCTTTTTCCAGATATTCAAAAAGAATATTGTATAGGTTGCAAGGCATGTGCCCAAGCATGTGAAAGAGATGCAATTGACTTTAATCAAAAAGAAGAATCATTAGAATTTAATGTAGGGTCAATTATTGTTTCTACAGGTCTCCAACCATTTGATCCATCAATGTTATCAGAATTAAACTATAATAATTATCAAGATATTATCACAACTCTTCAATTAGAAAGATTATTAAATGGAGATGGTCCTACAAATGGAAGGATTTTAAGACCTTCAACAGGAAAACCTCCTCAGAGAGTCTCATTTGTATTATGTGTAGGTTCTAGAAATAAAAAAATACATCATGATTATTGCAGTCAAGTATGTTGTAACGCAGCAATTAAACAAGCAATATTAATAAAAAAAAATCTACCAAATATCAATATAAATATCTATTACATTGATATACGAGCTGTTGGTAAAAATTGTGAAGAATTTTATAATAGAGCAAGAGAAGATTTTGGAATAAGATTTATTAATAGTAACATCTCTGCTATAGTAAAAAGTGATACTTCTGATGAATTAATAATAAGAGGCGAAAGCGTTAGTGAAGATATATTGTTTGAAAATAAAACAGATTTAGTAGTATTAGCAGTAGGAATAGAACCGGCAAAGGATACAAAAGAATTATGTCAAATTCTTAATATTTCCCAAGATACCTATGGATTTATATTAGAAAAACATCAAAAATTACGATCATCAGAATCCTCAATAAATGGAATTTTCATAGCAGGTGCTATTCAAGGACCAAAAGATATTGCTTCTAGTATTATTCAGGCAGAAAGTGCTGCTGCTAAAGTAATTGCTTTATTTACAAAGGGAAGAGTTGAATTAGAACCATATATCGTTTATTTACAAAAAGAAAAATGTGATTTATGTCGTTTATGTGAAAATATTTGCGATTATAATGCAATAAATATTAAAAATAAAGAATTAAAGATCATTCAGGAAATATGTACTGGCTGTGGAGCTTGTGCTGCAATGTGCCCAAATGATGCGCTATATATACCTGGTTTTACTAAAAGTCAAATTTTGAGACAAATTAAAATAGTATTAGAAAAGAAAAATGAATTTCCTTTAATTATAGGTTTTTTATGTAATTGGTGCTCTTATGCAGGAGCTGATCTGGCAGGTACAAGTAAATTTGAGTATCCAACTAATATTAGAACAATAAGAGTAATGTGTACTGCAATGCTTGATCCTTCTTTAGTGTTCGAAAGTTTATTTTTAGGAGCAGATGGAGTAATCATTATGGGATGTTATGAGAATGATTGTCATTATGATACTGGATTTATTAAAGCAGAAAAAAGACATAAAAGTATTGAAGAAATCTTAATCAAAACAGGTATTAATAAAGAACGTATAAAAATTGAAAGTGTAGCTGCTGGCGAGGGAGAAAAATTTGCAAAAGTTGTTACAACCTTCATAAACAAGATAAAAAAACTGGGACCAATTAGGTTAAATGAATATTTAAATAAAAGTCATATTAATGACACAGAAAAACAAAAACAAAAATTGCAGGAATTATAATAAAAAAGTTAGATAATTATTATTTAGTTTTTTTGTCAGAAAAATTAAAAAGAGAGAATTGTTTTTAAATTAAATTGGGGATAGCATTTTTTTATAAAATTGTTATTAATTATTATAGAATTATTATTTGCATTGATTTTTTTTCTAACCATAATGACGAGTGAAAAGAAAAAATAATTGAAAAATATATTACAAATGAAAGAGCTAAAAGAAAATATTGAAAAAAAAGGAAAATTGAGATTTTTCAATGAGGCTGTAGAATATATTAATAAATTTGATATATGCAATACTACATCTATGAGCCTTAATTCGATAAATAATTCAAACAATTTAATAAACACAGATAGTCTAAGAGAAGAAATGTTAACAGAATTGGATTATTTAAAAGATTTAATTATAAATAATCCAGATATAAAAATAAGCAAATTAACTCAAAAAGAAAAAGAAGTATATAATAATTTTATAAAATATTTTTCTTATTGCCCTGTTTGTGGTAATGATAATCACTACTATAACCTAAAACATTTATATTTTGATGATAAATTTTCATATATGAAAAATAAGCTTATTGATCTCATGTATTTCAAAAAAAAAAATAAATTTACATTTATTATTGGAATTCCTTGCTGTAATTGCTATAAAAAGTTATTTGAATAGTTTTTTACATTATTATATTGCTCTAATTGACATAATAATAGAAAGCAATTTTAACAATAATATATCTTTCTTTAATTCTAATCATTGTTACTAGGAATTTTTGGTAAACTTCTTTTAGAACTACTTTTATTAACGTTATTCCCTTCCTTTTTCAAGATTTCAATAGCATCAACGTTATCTTCCTTTTCATTAAAATAAATTCGGAATAAATGAGACGATAATGTAACTATTTCCTTTGGAACTTTTTTTAAAGAGCTCCATTCTTCTTCTTCTCTTTCCTCTCCAAAAACTTCAATTTTTTTTGAAATAGCACCATATAAATTATAACCAATTATTAGATTCTCTCGATAGGAATTTTCAGGTGTTTGTAATTTGAGTATTTTCTTCTCTAATGAAATATTATCATCAGATATCTTAAAAGATGTTTTTTTCATTTCGGGTTTTCCATTATCTGGTTTTAAAATCTCTAAAGCATCAACAGTTCCCTTTTGTGTATTGAAATAAATTCTACATAAATAATTATCAAGGCTAAAAATTCCTTTAGGAAGTTTTTCAACTTTTTCCCATTCTGTTTCTTCGATATCTTCTCCAAATACATTTGTTATTTTAGAAACAGCACCAAACAAAGATTCTCCAATTATTAAATTTTGTCTTTTATATTGATTTGGAATATCATTTGATAAAATCTTTTTGATTATTTTATTCTGATTTGGTTTTTCAAATTTATGAGTCGGAGGTTGATATGTTTTTGTTTTCATTGATTGAATTGAGGTTGTATCTTGTTGTATAGGTTTTAATGTTATTTCTATTCCTTTACGTTTCATTTCTTCTAATGCTGGAGAATAATACTCTTCCTCTACTTCTTTTCCAGTAGGGGCGGCATCAACAACTTTTCCTTTTATAACATCGAGATCTTTCTCGATATTTCGAACATATCTCATATCTTCTAATTTTTCTTTAACTTCCATAGTTTCCAATCTGAAGACCTTAAGGAATTCTTCAGGTTCATCACCTTGATCTACAGAGACAATTTTACAACGATGAAAAGCAGCATGCTTCATAAGTTCATCCTGTAATTTACTTGCTACTC
>CAZBEU010000476.1:0-5216 GCA_964491005.1 uncultured archaeon
ATTCCCCCCATTTACAAGTGGGTGCTTGCACAAGTCGGGGACATGATAAAGCCCCGTTTGAAACCAAGCAGTCCCTACCGTAATTGGACTAAACTTCATAATTTTTTTAAGCATAGTGGGATAACGTCCTTCAAGACTTCCGAAGTAATTAGGAAAGCATTACAAATGAAGTATGTCTTGAACTCGGTATCGAGTCCGAGCGCACAGTCTGATAACCTTAGGGCTGGTCTTTCCTCTATGGGAAAGGTTGATGATTGGCATAAATTTTGGAATTTTATAGAAATTACCAATTTTTTATAAATAATTTGAAGGTTGTTACAGAATTACTCTTCTTTATTGAATCTAAAGGAATTAAATCTAAGTTATAATAAGAATATTTAGAGTATTTTTATGAAATAAACATGGCTTAATCTACTTCTTTTGCACAGAAATCACATTCTGAATCAATATCAGCTTTTTCGCAAACATTACATTTTTTTTCATGTTCAAATCCAAGTACGCTTTTATTACGGCGTTTTGGAGAGAGTATCATTGATAAAAGAAATATTGAGCTAATTACTAATGTAATAGTAGATCCTGAAGGTAGGTCAAATTCATAGGATAAATACAATCCAAAAAATGAAGAAAAAATCCCAAAAATTATGGATAAATAAATAATAACATTTAACCTATAACTCCATTGATACGCTGCTGCTGCTGGGGTGATAATCATTGCAAATACCAATATAGCACCTATAGCTTTTAATGATACGACTATCGTAATAGAAATTAAAATAAGAAATATATAAGATATAATCCTAACTGGTATACCTGTTGCTTTAGCCATTTCTTCATCAAAGGTTATAAAATATAATTCCTTCCTAATGAAATATATAACAATAATAATAAAGATTCCAAGAACTAATAATAAAATTAAATCTTCTGTAGTGACCACTAATACATTACCAAATAATAATGCATTCACAGCAACATTATATGAAGGGATAAGACTTATAAAAAGAATTGCTAAAGCCATTGTTAATGAAAATATAATTCCAACAGCAACATTTTTATCTTCCATTATATCTTTTTCATTAATATATCCAATGCTAACAGCAGATGTTGATCCAAAGAAGAAAATCACTAAAAAAGGATTGATATTTAGAAGAATTCCCAATGCTCCTCCTGCAAACGATGCATGAGCAATTCCCGCACCCATAAATACCAACTTTTTTAAAATTATATATACTCCAATTAAACTACAGATTACACCTATAAATATTGAAGAAATAAGAGCTCTCTGTAGAAATTCATAGTTAAATATTGCTTCTAAGAATTTTATAAATGACATCTTTAGATTGAATTATAATTTATAAATTAATTTTATTGTTCTAAAACACTTACGAACGATCGTAAGATTTATTAATGAAACATATTTTTTAATACTAATTAAAAGATTACGGAAGATCGTAAAAATGATTCTAAAGAAAAAATATCTTTTGAGCTTATTTATATTTTTAACACTATTTTTATTTCTAAATCCTTCTGTTTTTGTTTCAAATTCAAATGAACAGGTTAAATTTAATCCGGAAAAAGATTCAAAACTAGCAAAAACATCAAAAAATATAGTTACTGCAAACAGTATTATTAGTGATATTGTTAGCAATATAATTCAAGAGAATCCAACAGTAATAGTTAATGGTGCTGAAGATCCTCATACTTATGAACCTACTGTCGGAGAGGTACAAGCTTTGGTCGATGCCGACATAATTTTTCGACTAGGCTTAGAGGAAGTAGAACCATGGTGGAAGACTGAATGGGAAGATGCTACAGTTGTTAAATTAGTTGATGAAAATATGTTAAAAATAGATCCATTATTGGGAGAAGATAATCCTCATGTATGGATGGATCCAAACAATATCATTAATTTTACAAAACAGGTTAATTATACAATGTGTATTGAAGAACCTAGTTATACTAATTGGTTTAGTGGTAATGCTTCAATCTATATAAATATGTTACAGGACTTGTTAATACAGATAGATCTAGCAGAAGATACATTTAATAGTACTGCTTTAACAGTATATCATCCAGCATTCATTTACTTTTTTGATTTATTAGGTATTGAAAGAGTTGCAACTATAGAAGAGGGTGAAGGAAAAGAACCATCTGCATCACATATTCAAGATGTAATTGATGAAATGAATGAACATGATGCACATTTGATTGTGGTAAATCCTCAGCACAGATCAGACACGGTATATGAAATAGCAAGATCAACAAATTCAAAAATTGCATCATTGACCCCTCTTTTAGGTGTATCTGTTAATTGGAATGGGACTCAGAAAACAATATCAACTTATGAGGAGTTGATAGAGTATGACTTATGGGCTTTAGCTAATCCTGTAGATCCACCACTAATACCTATTTCTTGGTTTTGGTTTTTAATTGGAGGTTTTACTATTGCAGGAGTAATTGGAGCAATAATAATTATTAAGACAATTATTGGAAAACGAAAATGATATTCTATATTTTTTTTTTGGTTTTATTATTTATATTATATTAATAAGATATAAAATATTACGCTTTATCGTAATTGAATTATATACTATCAGGTATGAAAGAATGAATTTAATTCGTCTTGAAAATGTATCAGTTAAATATAATAAATTTTTTGCTTTAAAGAATATAAATTTAGAAATAAACAAGGGAGATTATTTAGGAATTATTGGACCAAATGGTTCAGGAAAAACAACATTGTTAAAATCTATTTTAGGGTTAGTTAAAATATCCCAAGGCAAGATTTCAATATTTAAATCCACTGATATTAGTGATTCACGCAAGAGAATTGGTTATGTCCCCCAAAATCCCAATTCAAAAAGGTATTTTCCTGCAACTGTTCAGGAAATTGTAGAAATGGGACTTTATAGTAACATTGGTTTTTTAAATCCCCTTACTAAAACTCATAGAACTATAGCTGGAAAAGCTCTTCATAAAGTGCATATGGGACATTTTAAAAATCGTCCTATAGGACATTTATCAGGAGGTGAATTACAAAAAGTAATGGTTGCAAGAGCAATAGTCTCTGAACCAGAAATATTATTATTAGATGAACCGACCAGCTCATTAGATTTTGTAATGACTAAAGAATTATTAGAATTACTGAAAGAATTAAATGAAAAATATAATCTTACTATTATAACAATAAATCATCAATTAAATCTCTTGATTCCTTATTGCAATAGAATCTTGATTTTAAAGAAAAATATTGTATATGATGGGCCTCCTGAATCTTCAAAAATAAATGGTATTATCAATCAGATTTTTAGCTTTTAGAATTATTATAATAAAAATAGAGACGATAATTATATGATAGAAATGGATTTTCAAGTTATAAAACATCTAATGGAAAAACCCAAAAAAGTGAGTGAAATTGCTAAACAACTAGAAATACCTCACTCTACTATAGGAAGCTGTATTAAAAGATTAGAAGAAAAAGAAATTGTATCATACAACAGATATAAAAATGTGAAATTAACTAAAAAGGGTCGAGAACTCGGAAATGAGTTAATGAGGCACTCTCAACTCTTTGAATTATTATTGGTAAAAGAATTAGATTTAACGCCCAAAGAAGCTCGAATTGAAGCTGATAAATTTAATCTACTTTTATCTTGTAAAACTATTGATAAAATTTGTAGCAAATATGGACATCCTAAAACTTGTCCATGTGGCATAGAAATACTTGAATCTAAAAATTGTCTATGTAAAAAAAAATAATAATAACTAATAGTTTAAAAATATATACCATATTTAGATGGAATAAAAAAGAAAGAATAATTTCTATTTCTTTTTAAGGAATATTCTATATGGATTTTCTATATCTTTTAATTAGAAAGCTATGTTATTTATTTATATTGATCCTGCCAATTTTTAATGAAATACTAGAAATTGTTTACTATCATGAATTTAGTAATACCCCCATTTCACAATAATAACTTTAAATATCAATATTCAATATTTTCTTCAATATCCTTATTGAAGGAGAGAAGAATTAATTTTCAATTATTTTACAGAATTAGTTAAAAAAAAAGAATAGATTATTGAATGTTTATTTTTTTAGGTGTTGTATCAATTTTTAATTTAGCTAAAGATTTTATGATCTTTTTATCTATTTTATCTTTTCGAATTTCAATAATTAATGCTATTGGTAATGAAAACAAGATAATAAGAACTGGATCAATAAAAATAATTAAAAGTATTGATGCTTCTATTCCTGATGTATGAATAAAATATTCATAAAGGATTAAGCTATAAGATACAACAAATGAAATTCCTATAAAACCTTTTAATAATTTGATATAAAATTGTCCTACACTTTCAATATCAGGGGAGATTGGTCTGTTATATAATTCTACTTTTTTTGAACTTATTAAACCTGAAGATTCTATCATCCATAGTGGAATGATTATTAAGCTTGCGATTGGTATTCCAAAAATAATAGAAGCATATTCAATCACTATAGGTATTTTTGAAGAATCTGCCCCCTCATAATAAATTAGTGCATTAAGATCGCTATAAAGAGCAATATAAATCGCAATATTAACAGCTAACATTCCTGGAAAGATAGCTCGTGTTAGGATTCTAAAACCTGAGCGCTTTTTATTTGATTTATTGATAAAATACTCATATTTATTCAGTTTAATTAATTTATGAAGTCTCACAAAAACAGGAGCTATAATTGGACCAAGAATCAACATAATAATAAGGAATACATATGGAATTAAAATGGAGATGATTACATCTGAAATCACTCCACCCGGTAAAATTGGAATTAGATCTATATTAACAGTTGATTTAATCATCAGAGGAAAAAAAGAAAGTATTACAGCTACAATAATAAAAATAACAGAGACTATTAAGGGCATTATATAGCGTTTTTGCATGAAATTTTCACATCTATTAGTTAATAAGTTTGTATTAAAAGTATAGTAAAGATAGATTTTATTATATAAATAGATTTAGTAAAAATTAAATAGGATAACTAGTAGTAATTGTTTTACGTAGATACATATATCACATTATATTATTTTCTTCTTATTAGATATTGATTTTATTTAATATTAAGAAGATCTTTCTTCTTATAATATTTATAGAGCATATCTATGTAATATAAGATAATAATTCTCAGTTATTTCACGATGATAAATTCTAATAAGAATATATGATGATTTAAAGAC
>CAZBEU010000477.1:0-2835 GCA_964491005.1 uncultured archaeon
ATTTTTCTTAGTTTCAATACAAGCATGGAATTGCTGGCAATGTTTTTTAATTTGGGTTAGATCCTTGAAATGTTATTCTCAAGATCTTCCAAGAACCGTGTTAGTTCAACTATCAATTAAATGGATTAAACTATCTCTGAAAAAAAGCTTATAATTCCAGAATATTCATTGATTGAAACATGGTGATAAAAATTTAATAATTAAAAAATACTCGGTACTGTTTAGGGAGAGTAGTTCAAATTATTTTTAAACTAATAGAATTATTCATCTAAATTAAGAAAGAGATTAAGAATAAATCATCAAAAATAGGATTATTTTGGAAATTTGAATCAAATAAATTTTGAGGACATCAAAAAAATAATAAGAATAATAACTAATTTTTCTAATATTTATTTAGATAATAAATAAATATCTCAAGATGTTTTATAGTATTTAAATATTAATCTATAAATGGTTTTAATTAGCTAATATACTTTTTACATGTATAGAAAATGTTTTTAACTAAATATTGATAAAATATTATATCTACTAATAATGAAAGAAGATTATAATTTAGAAAGCGGATTTTTTGAAGATGGACTTCCATTTGTGCGAATTGGAAAAGGACCAAATATCATTGTTAATATTGAAGGTTTAAGTTTTAATAATGATCCTCCTTCCGGTTTCGAATTAAAAGAATTTATAAAATCCATGGATATTTTCACTGAAGATTATACAATATATCTTGTTGGAAGAAAACCAAACTCTCCCTTATATTATCCTTTTAAAAAAATGATTAACGATTATGCTGTAATGATCCATAGAGAATTTAAAGGTCCAATTAATGTTATGGGAGTCTCTACAGGAGGACATTTAGCTCAATTTTTAGCTGCAGAGCATCCTGATATCATTCGAAAATTAATAATTATATCAGCAGCTTTTCGCACAAGTGAAGCCGGTTTAGAAATAGAAGAAAGAGCAGCAGAATATTTTAAACAAAAGAAATATTATAAAACAATAGAAACAATATTCGAATTAATTATGACTTCCAAAATAATCAGATTTATTAGTAAAATAATTATTAGATTGTTTATGAAAGATTTTTTTGGAGAAGTTAAATATCCAAATGATTTTTTGAATGAACTTCGTGCAGATAAGGAAATGAATAGTAAAGAAATAATTCGTGATATTTCAGCTCCCACATTAATCATTTGTGGCGAATTAGATAAATGTTATGCAATTGAGGATGTAAAATATACAGCTCAAGGAATACCAAATGCAAAATTAATATTATATAAAGGGATTGGACATAATCTCGTAAGAAAGAAAAGAAAGCAACTGAAAAAAGATATATTTACATTTCTTGAATAGTCTTTGAATATAGATAACTACTTCAATTTTCCTTAATTATGTGTTTAGTTTAAATTCTTCCAAAATTGAAGATTGTGTGAGAATTATTAGATTCTAATTAAAATTTTACGAATGATTAGAATTAATTTTTGAAAAAAAAAGAGATTTTGAATAGAGTATTATTTATTTCTTTTGATTAATGTGATCTAAGGTAATTCAATAAGACCAACATATGCTTGAGCTACTAAAAGTGCATCAATAATATTTATTGCTCCATCATGATTTACATCAGCTTGTTCGGGACAAAATGGTTGAGGATTTAGACCAACGTAGTATTGTGCGATCATTAATGCATCAATAATATCTACATTACCATCATGATTTACATCACCATTTTGCCATTCACTTATAGGTACTACAGTCACAATAACAGAATCAAAATTTGTTTGACCATCAGCATCAGAGACAGTACATGTATAAGTATATGTACCTATTGAGAGCCCATCAACATTAATAGTTATGGGATTTTCAGAGCTTCATGAACCAGAAGCAACTTGACTACCGTCTCTTGTAATTCTATATGTTGTTGGATTATCATCTGTAGCTATCCATGATATTAAATTTCCATTATCACCTTGTTGATATTCTATATTTACAGGAGAATTTATAGAAGGAATTTGGGTATCTTCTGCTTCTGCTGCAATGAATGCTAAATCAAATACAAGAGGAGAATTCCAATATATTGTATGTTCACTTGAAGTCCAATCAGTATTGGTATTAGTATAACATTTAGCATTAAATCTTGATGTCATTCGATTTTCATACATATTAGCGCCGCCTGGTAAGATTCCTTTAGGTAAGCAAGGTTTATTGTCAAGATTATAAATATTACTAAAGACTGCTGTTGTACTACGTGTACCATAACCTGTGACCATGCATATTTGCATTGGGTTTACACCTAAAATATAATTAAGATTTGATTTAACTATCTCAGAAACTTCAATATTATAATCGTCTATTAAAATACTTCCAATTGCAATATCCATAGGAGTGTTTAATATCATCATATTAGATCCCCACCAATATTGCCATGCTTCAAGTGAATTTTGCCAAGCTACCCTATTAGCTCTTTCAATATGATTATCGCGCCAATTTATAAACTTCGAGGTAAACCAATTTATAAATGTAGAATCTGAATTCTCAGAACTCATATATATCAATAATGCAGGAATTTCATTATCACCAACAAAATGAGCACATTCAGGGTTATTTAAATTATCAGCAAATTGATCATAATTAGTGAGAAAATAATTATTATATTTGGCATTACCGGTAGCATAATAAAGACAAGCAGCAGCAAACAATCTATCATCTCCATCATCTGAATCTCCATATGGTCCTGAGGGAATTCCAATATAATTTGGATTATTTTCTAAATATGTCCAACCGAATTCTGCTGCATTTAGCATTTGATTTGCAAATGATTGATCATATTCCAAATAAAAT
>CAZBEU010000478.1:0-3230 GCA_964491005.1 uncultured archaeon
AAAAAAATAAATAAAATGTCCAAGATTTTCCAAATTTTTTCTTACTATTTTTCACGGTTATTTGAATGATTATATTGTATCATATGAGACAATTAAAGATCATAAATTATATAATATTCCATATAAAGAACTATGGTTTGTTGTATTTGTTAATTTAAAAATAGATTTCATCGCAATTTTTTTAGATTATGAGGTTAAATTTGATGGAATAAAAAATATAGACTATACATTTTTCGTTTTAGCAATATGTTTATTTATAGGAGGGTGTTTTTGGATTGGTATTTATTATGAATATTATTACAAATTTACAAAATATAACAATGAAGAAGATAAAAACCTATTTTGATAATAAATCTAGAGAAGAAATTATACAATTTCCTGGAATAAAAAAAGATATAACTTTTGAAGAAAAAACGAAAGTGAACGTAATTAATGCTAAATTTTGTCATTTTTGTGGGTTCCAAGTTAAATTCAATGATACAATTTGTCCAAAATGTGCTAATTCCGTCAAGAGTGGTTTTTAATTTTACTAATAAAATTAGGAAGTAAGTCTAAAATTTAAAAAATCATATATATGTTTTAATAAAATAGCTATAGAGTTAATCATTCCTTAATAAGCATTTGACGATCTTTACTCATGAAATGTCTGAGAAGCTCAAGGGAAGATTTTGAAAATAATTCTGTTAGAAATAAACATAATTAATAATAATGAATTAATTTCAAGATTTCTTAATGAGATGATAAAGTCTTATATTACCATTAGTTTCAGCATTAATGACCTCAAATCCATTTCTTGTTATATAATCTTCGATATATTTCATTACTTCTTTACCAAAATTATCTTTTTGAAAATCTGCTTTTGTGGTTCCCGTGGAACTAGTAATGGTTAAAGACCGTCCCATAATATTAATAGCTATTGTTTCAAGTTTTACCATAGTAGATATTACATTTAAATTCTAACTTAAAAACTTTATGTATATTATTAAATACATTATTTTGATGGTATTTCAGAAAAGGATAATAAAAAAAGTGAATGCATTTCACGATCTTTATTTATAAGTTTTTCAGGAAGTTAAAGAAATAAAACATAATATATAAAATAATAGTCTCTATCCTATTTTAAAATGATAATATCTATAATAAAAAAAATAAAAAAAAAGTATCTATTATTTATTATTATTTGGTTAAATTAGCTATTAATAGATGAAATCCTAATCCTACACCCCAACCTGCAATAGCTATTGGACTCCATAAAAATTCTGGGTAAAAGAGAATATTTATAGCTACTAGGAAAATTGATGTTGGGATATATGCTCCAATATTTATTAATGCTGTCCAAACAAAGAATTTATGTATATTATTTGAAATAATATATACAAGAACACAATGTACAGCTAATCCAATTAACCATCCCATTGCTGGATAGATTAATAGAATCAAATCAATATCTAAAAAGATAGTATGAATTCCAAGAAGAATAATTGTTGAGATATAGACAGGTATATGAGCAATAAAGGACCATTTTATAAAAATCATATAATTAGTTATTCTACGTAATCTGTATTCTTCACTGATATTTGGTCTAGTTTGTTTTGCTTTATTATTTACATTTTCAAATATTTTATTCCATTTCATATTCACATATAGATGTACTAATAACACAAGGGTCCATTCTATTAATGAATATTGAATTCGTATAAATGATGGTTCCACTAAAAATTGATGTACAATGACAAATATATTGAAAACAACAAAAGCGTATAGATTTAGATAGAGACTTTTTGTTATAGCTTTATATTTTTTAACATAGTTAAAGAGATAATATTGTACAGCATGAACCGAGATAAATATTGGCCAAATGATAAATCTAAAAATTAATTGATCATATTCAGTATTTATCATTTCTGATATATTAAAATTTACACTAAATAATAAAATGCAAATCACTGTGAATAGAGCTATATGGATTATCAATATCCAAAATTGTGTTAAGCGTGATTTAGCTATTTTTAAGTAATATTTTTCAGATACATCTTTATGGTTATTATATACATATTTCAATTCTCTCTGTATCATATTTCTCCATGTTAGAAAACCAATAGTGTGTAATAGATACCCCGTACCCCATATTAATAAAATCCATTGAAAGTAGAAAATTTCAGTTGAAATATTAATATCTAGCAATGCTAAAAAGATATTTACTGACAAAAAAAACCAGGTATGAAATATCCATATCATCTTAAAAAAAGATTCTTGTCTAACTTTTGATAAGTACTCTGACTTATCATTATACATAAAATAAGCAATAATATGAAATCCAATTCCAAAACCCCATCCAAATAATGGAAAGATTGGTAAAAAAGGAGGAAATTCTGTTACTGATTGAATATTCAATGCCCAAATTAAGATAAGTAATAGATTTACTGCAACATAACTATATGTATGGATATAGAATAAAATCTTATTTGATAGAATTCTAACAATAATACTACGATGTAAGTTCGATAATTTTTCTTCAGATTTTTTCAAAATAAATTCAAACCTCGAAATATATTATTTATAGTTAATATGATATATAGATATGTTTTAAACAATTAGTAGACCATTATTTAATCCATGTGTGATAATATTAATGTTAGAAAAAGGTGAAAATTTATCAATAAAGATTCAAATTATATTAAAAAATTAAAAAATGTTGAAAAATATAATTTCTAATTGAATAATCTATAATTTTATTAATAATCATAAAATGGTTTTTATACTACTTATTAGATTAAAAATTATATTATCAGTTCAAGAAATAGAGAAATTAGTAGTAGTTAGAATCATAGAGATTATATTAGGTCTTGTTTCTATTACCTATGTATTTTTTAGATATAAATTAGGTAAAATTTTAAAAAGAAAGGAGAATAAAAATAAAACTACAATACATCATCCAACAGGATATGAAAAATTATGAAGAAATTAAAAAATATAAAATTAATACTTGAGAATCTTGACCCTAAACTCCATGCTAAAAAATATTATATTCTGAGTTGTGAAGATTATCATCCCCTAGCAAAAGGTTTATTCAAGGAGGAGGAAGGAATAACTCTATTTCTTGAAGAACAATACCTAAATAAAATAATTTTTAAAGAAAAATCTGGACCATTTGCTTTAATCTCTTTGAATGTATATTCTGATCTCAATGCAATAGGATTAATTTCAAAAATATCTAAGCTATTAGCAAA
>CAZBEU010000479.1:0-2920 GCA_964491005.1 uncultured archaeon
TGGTGTTGGAATAGAAAATGGATTAGCTGAAAAAGCATTGAATTCTGTTAGAAAAAATTTAGCAACAGAACATGGAATTGTATTATTACAACCTCCTTACTCAAAATATTATCTCCATCTAGGAGAGATTTCTTCATATCCTCCTGGTTATAAAGAAAATGGAAGTATATTTTGCCATACTAATCCTTGGATTATGATTGCTGAAACATTGATAGGTCGTGGTGAAGAGGCATTAGATTATTATTTAAAAATAAATCCTTCAGCACGAGAGGAAATTAGTGATTTGCATAAATGTGAACCTTATATTTATGCTCAAACGATTGCTGGGAAAGATGCTTCTTTACATGGAGAAGCAAAAAATTCTTGGTTAACTGGTACTGCTGCTTGGAACTATGTAGCAATAACTAATTGGATTCTTGGAATACGTCCTACTTTTGATGGATTATTAGTATCTCCCGTAGTGCCAAAATCGTGGTCAAATTTTAAGATCACTCGTGTCTATCGAGATGTAATATATAATATCAATTTTGAAAGAATTGGTAATGGAAATAAATCAACATTATATATAAACAACGAAAAATTAGATGGAAATATCATTCCTTTGCCAAAATCTGGAGAAAAAGAAGTAACTGTAAATGTAAAATTATCTTAACTTTAATCTCTCTTTTTTTTGTCTTTTAATCCATAATTACTCAAGAAGAACACTTCTTTTAAAGAGGGGATAAATTAAGTTGAGATTTCAACTTGATAATTAATAACATGGTATATTTCATTTATTAAAAAGATATATTTAATTTTGTATCGTATAAACGCTCTATGAATGAGGAATCATTCCAAAAACGATGGGGCAGCGCTTTTCGATAAATAGACTTACTCGTAGTAGAAGAAGTTAAGCACTCGTTGGAAGTCATAATTTTTAGGTCGTATATTGTTCACATCCTAAAAATTTAATTTTATAATAAATTTTAATCAATATTATATAATTAACATATTTAATCAAATTATGTTAGATGAATTAGAAAATTGGAGAAAAACTCACTACACAAAAGATGTTTCTTTGGAATTAGCAGAAAAAGAAATTATTCTAGGGGGATGGGTAAGAAATTTCCGTGATTTAGGTGGATTGAAATTTCTAAACCTTCAAGATAAGTATGGAGAAAGACAAGTCACAATCAAAAAAGGTGTTGTACCTGATGATATTTTTAATAAGGCCATCTTTGGATATCAAGATTGTATTATGATAAAAGGAACTGTAAAAACCTTTAAAAAGGCTCCTGGAGGTGTTGAAATAATCCCTTCTGATATTAAAATATTAAATAAGACTCTTGAAAAACTCCCTATTGATATGACCGGTGAAAGTATCAGTGCCTTAGATTTAAGGTTAGATAATCGAGCTTTGGATCTACGATCTCTAAAAAATCAAGCAATATTTGAAATTAGAGGAGAAATTCTCAGATCTATTCGTAAATATCTTTTTAAAAATTACTTTACTGAGATAACTACACCAAAAATTATAGGCTCCGCTACTGAGGGAGGAACTGAATTATTTCCAATTATGTTTTTTGACAGAGAAGCATTTTTAACTCAATCTGCTCAACTTTATAAGGAACAATTAAGCGGTGTATATGAGAGAGTATTTGAAATTAGTCATTGTTTTCGAGCAGAAAAAAGTCATACAAAAAGACATCTTTGTGAGATATTTGTCTTAGACATTGAAATGGCTTTTGCTGATATGTCTGATATTTTAAGAATCTTAGAAGAACTCATCTATAATGTTATAAAGGATATCAGAAAGAATCAATTAGATTCACTGAAATTGTTAAAAATGGAAAATAAAACGTTAATTCCTGAAATTCCTTTTCCAAGATATACTTATGATGAAATAATTGAAGTTATTGACAAAAAATGTGATATTAAAATTGAATGGGGGGAAGATATATCAACAGAAGCATATCGTGCATTAGGAGATGAACTACCAGGATATTATTATATAACTCATTGGCCAATGGCTATAAAACCATTTTATATTATGCCTTCTAAAGATCCAAAATATAGTGAATCATTCGATTTACAAATGGGATGGCTTGAACTTACTTCTGGAGGAACTAGAGTGCATAATAAGGAACAATTAATAACTGCTTTAAATGAAAAAGGATTAAATCCAAAAGCTTTTGATTCTCATTTGAGAACTTTTGATTTTGGAATGCCCCCTCATGCTGGCGTTGGTTTAGGTATCGCAAGATGGCTTACCTTTCTATGTGGTCTAGAAGACATTAGAGAGGCAGTTATGTATCCAAGAACCCCAGAAAGATTAACCCCCTGATAAATCATTTTTTTCTTTTTTTTTTAATAAAGGAATAGTATTCATGAACTCAAATAATTAAAATAAATAAAAAAATAGAATAATGCTAAATGAAATTGTTTTCCACTCTTAATAATTAATAAACAAACTTTAAATTTTATGAATTGAATTTAAAAATAGATAATTATGACTAATGACTATATTGATTGTTATATAAAAGCAGGAAAAGCCGTTATAGCAGCAAAAAAAATGGCAAAAAAAATAGTGACCCCTGGAAGCTCATTTTTGGATGTAGCAAATAAATGTGAAGATGAAATACTCAAAAATGGAGCAGAATTATCGTTTCCTATAAATATGTCTTTAAACGAAGTTGCAGCTCATTATAGTCCCCCTATTGATGATCCTCAAATTATACCTGAAAAAGGGCTTTTAAAAATCGATGTAGGATCACATTATAAAGGATATATTGCAGATTCCGCATTTACTATCAATTTAGATGAGGATCCTAAATTGCAAAACTATATTGAAGCTGCAGAAGCCGGATTAAATGCCGCAATCGATATTTTTAACCCTGGAACAAAATTGTATGAACTTGGAGAAGTCATCGCTGCTGAAATT
>CAZBEU010000480.1:0-3131 GCA_964491005.1 uncultured archaeon
TAAGAGAAGAGGAAGAAAATATAAAAGTTCCAAGAGTATTTTATTGGTAATTAAAGAAGATTTTGGTATTGTCCGAGCTGGAAGAAATATCTCAGGAATAGATATTATAACAATTCAGAATTTATCAATTAATGAATTAGCTCCAGGAGGTTTATCTGGAAGATTAATACTCTGGACACAATCCGCATTTAACGAATTAAATAATTATGAGGAGATAATTTAAAATGGAGAGATATTACAAAATAATTAAGAAACCTCTTGTAACAGAAAAAACATTTGATTTAATTGAAAATGAAAATAAGTTAGTAATTATTGTAAGTAAATCTGCTAATAAGACCCAAATTAAAAAAGCTATTGAGGGAATATACAATGTTAAAGTTATCAAAATTAATACTTTAATAACTCCAGGTGGCGATAAGAAAGCATTTGTAAAATTACATCCTGATAATTCTGCTCAATCAATAGCAATTGATCTTGGTATTTTTTAATTTTGCTTCTTTTTATTTAAAAATATTAATATTTAATTCAAAGAATTGATTTTTATTTATGATTTTAATCTTATCGAGAGAAATTAATTCTTGAATTCTAATTATATTTTCATAATCAATTGGATCAAAAAATATCAGAAATATATTATATTTTTCATAGTAACTCTTAATAATTTTTTTTAATAACAATAAATTCATCCTTTGAATCAAAACACATATAATATTTTCATTTATAAGGATTATTTCATCATTAATTTTTAGAGATTTAATTGAATTTTTATCTAGTTCCTCTCTAATATTGTTAAGAATATCTAAAGGATTGTGATATTTATATTTATTACCCAAATAGAAAGTTTCTGTGTAATCTAATAAATAAAAATATTCAATATCAATTGATAATCTCCACATGATTAATCCTATTTTATTAATCGTTAGTTTTTTTTTCTCTAAGATTTCACTATTAAAAAAATTATTTATTTCAAGATCTAATAATAGATTGTTTTTACTTTTCTGTTGAAATTCTACACAATAAGGATAGATAATTATTTGATTATTCCTAATTATTTTGAAATTGATGATAAGTACTATATCATTAACGAGGTTTTTTGATAAATTCATAAATGTATCAAAAAAAGATTCTTTTTTTGAAATGAGTTCAAAATTTATTTTAAAATAATTTATAAGTGTATAATTATCATTTTTCGTTCTTTGATCCTTTTTTTTTATATTTTTATGGAATTGAATAAGATCTAATGAACAATTCACTAATTTTAAAAACTTATTTTCTAGTTCTTTTTCTTCTAAAAATATTATTGAATTATTGATTCTAGTTAGTTCATTATATATAATGCTATGACATTTTAATATTCTATTTTTATTTAAATCCTTGAAGCACATTATTATCAAATTCTTATTCTCAGAATCTAATTGAAGAGAATAATAATTAAAATATCTTTTTTTAAGAAAATAGTTCATATATGGGATAATTGATTCGATAGATTTAAAAGATAAGAGAGAAAAGCCAATAAAAGTCTTCTTTTTATTAGTACTTTTATATAAAATAAGATTATGATTTGTTATAAATGATAATAATCTAAATTTTCCTTTATTTGCCATAAAATTATCAAATTTTACTTTTTTTTTATGATCTTGATATTTTTTCAATTTTAATTTTATATTTTAAAATATGTAGTGTACAAATTATTATTCCAATTATTACAATCGTAATTAAAATATGAATGAAATAAATTTTAAAATATCCAATAAAAGGTATTTTTATACTTACTATTCCTAATATTTCTGATTCTGGAATATATATACCATCGGTATAATTAATTTGAACAGTTATAGAATTATTATTTTCATTGATAATCTCATAAGCTCCATCTGGTGCTCTATTATTATCACCTTTAGTTAAAAATAACCAAGTATTATTTATTAATATTTTATTAATTGCTCTGTGAATTATAATCGTATTATTATTAAGATTATTCCAAAAAATTGGATTGAGCCCTTTACTATAATAATATTCAGGACCTTTAATTATTAAGATATCTCCATTAATATCGTCCGCAATAATTTCTTCTGAAGATTTCTCGCCCTTTATTACTAAATCTCCTATTTTTAAAGAAGGCTCCATAGATTTATCCATTATTACATATAAAGAATTTTTAAAACATAAAAAGGGTAATAAAACTATAAAACAAATGATAATAACACTTAAAATACCTTTTTTTTTTATTATTATCTTTTTTAATGACATAAAATACTATCTATTTTTCTTTTTAAAAATTCCGAAGTTTTTTATCAAATTGATTTTGTTTGTTTAATTCAAAAGTAGTGACCTACATACGACCTAAAGGTTACAGCTTCCTACGATTAGTGAGCCCTTAATCTTTTATATAAGATTTCTTACTAAAAAAGATAACTATATTGCTTAAATAGAAGAAGACAAGGATGATTTACTGATTTTTCTCTCTCTATTCAATTCATCCTTTCCTTAAAGGGAGAGATCTTCTGGAATGTTAAAAGATAAAATATATTTATCTATATTTTTATTATAAAAAAAAAATAAAAGGAGCTAATCATTTAAATATAAACATAAAGAAGAAATATATTTTTTAGAGTGAATTTTATTTGAGTAAATTTGAACGACACAAAAAATCAGATGATAATATTTATCCTCATAAACATTGTAAAAAATGTGAGGATATGATTATAGAATCATATACTTATTGTCCAAAATGTTATAAAGAAATCCTTGAACGAAAAAATAAAAAAGGGTTTTTTAAAAGAATTTTTTCAAGGAAAAAAAAATTATAAAATCTAAATATTAAGTCTTTTTAATAACCATTCTTTATCTAACATAGATAGAAATGATCCTAATCTTGGACCATTTTTTTTCCCAAAAATAATTAGGTAAATTGCTTCAAATAATTTTTTTGGAGATATTTTTAATTCTTCTGAAGCAATTGTAAAAATTTTATTTTGAATTCCATCTGCATTAAAGTTTTCATTATTTATTAAGAATTGTCGAAACATTCTAATACCTAACTTTTGATTGTCTTGGATTCGATCTAATATTTCATTATCAATTTTAGTTGGTATAGAAAAAAGATCTAATTTTCTCATAATCTCTTTTTT